>CAXBDA010000025.1:0-44141 GCA_963974595.1 uncultured Oleiphilus sp.
TAAGTTGCGAAAAGAATTTAAGTTCAAAAACTTTGTAGAAGCCTTAAACTTTACCAATAAAGTAGGCGCTTTGGCAGAAAAGCATGGGCATCATCCAGACATACTTACCGAATGGGGAAAAGTCACGGTAACTTGGTGGTCACATAAAATTAAGGGCTTACACCAGTTGGATTTTATACTGGCACTAAAGACGAGCAAACTGTAAATACACGAAAAATTTTGTATACAAAATATGGCTAAGCTTTTCTATTCATCTAACAAAATACCAACTAAACCACTAACCTCATTTTTACCCAGTAAGTCCGATAGGGTATAAGCTTCCAGAGACTGGTAGAAGGCATCCAGCGCTTCTGAAAAGATATGCTTTAGCTGACAATGCGGGGTAATCACACAGGTATTCTTCTGCGAGAAACATTCCACTAAATTCGTATCTTTTTCCATTAAACGAACTAACTTGCCAATATTAATATCTTTAGGTTCTTTATTCAGTTTTAACCCGCCATTTTTACCTCTTACAGCCAAAACATACGCTTGTGCATTGAGCTCTTGAACAATTTTCATCAAGTGATTTTTAGATATCTGATAAGCATCTGCAATGGCTTGAATAGTGACCTTCTCATTTTGCCTTAGACCTAAATAGATTAAAACACGAAGGGAGTAATCGGTATAACGGGTAATTTGCATCGGGTATTTCCATCAAATTCATATCCGCTTGATTCAATGATGTAAATCAAGTTTTAAGATTCATTTAATTTACATCTTTCTTATCTATCAGTAAACTGCACATTAGATTCATTTTAAATACATCTTTAATGTTTTTTGATTTATTCCATCACCCGATCAGGAGCTTTTTATGGACTTTTACAACACATCACTATCACAAATCGCACAATCCATTCCCGGCGCCAGCTCGGTACTGAATCAATATAAGTTAAGTTTTTGTTGCGGTGGCGCACATACCCTTGCTGAAGCCGCTTCAAAAGCCCAGCTCGATGCTGAAGAAATTAATGCAGCACTCGTGAATTTAATACCATCAACTGACTCAGAAAATGACTGGAAAGAGGCGTCTAATAAAGAACTGATTGAACATATACTCGAACGCTTCCATCAAGTACATAGAGAACAATTAAAAGAACTGATTCGTTTAGCCGAACGAGTTGAAACAGTGCACGGTGACAGACCAGAATGTCCTAATGGTTTAGCTGAGCACCTTCACTACATGAAAGGTGAGCTTGAAGCTCACATGCAAAAAGAAGAGCAAATCCTCTTTCCTATGCTGGCTGGCGGTATGGCGGCGATGGCAACAGGCCCAATCAATGTAATGCGACAAGATCATGACGATCATGCGCTGGCAATCAATAAGCTCAGTGAACTGACTAATAATATTACACCACCAGAAGGCGCGTGTAATACCTGGAAAGCCTTATATATAAGTTTGCAGCAATTTAAAGATGATTTGGAAGCGCATATTGAGTTAGAAAACAATGTACTTTTTGCTCGGGCCTCTTAGCTGCCTTCAGCTAAGAACGATAATATAAATAGCGACCAAGGAACCGGTTTGCCCTGCCAATCAATGCAATGGAGGGCGCCTTCTTTGTTTACTGACGGCTGAGCACCCCAAGGATTCAAGCTATGGATCATTAAAACAGCCGTATTGTTAGGCAGCATTTAATCCCCTCACTAAGTATGATATTTTCTTCATTAGACCATGCGTAATCATTACATTCTTTTTTCTCGTCTAAACTATAAATAAGCGACTATCTATGCAATTTCGGATCATTAATGCTATTCAACTCATCTCCGAAAAAGCTTGGGATAGTTTAAACACCTCAAACTTCCCCTTTATCCGCTATGCATTTTTATCTGCTCTAGAAACTAGTGGCGCAGTGTCTGAAAAGACCGGCTGGCAAGCGCATCATTTAATAGTCATGGATGAAGATAAACTAATTGCTGTTATGCCAAGTTATTTAAAACAGCATAGTTACGGTGAATATGTTTTTGACTTTCAATGGGCCGAGGCATACCAAAGAGTCGGCTTTGAATACTACCCCAAGCTGATCAGTGCCATTCCTTTTTCACCGATTACCGGCCCACGCCTATTAATTGATAAAACCTATAACGAATCAAGAGTCATTGATTTCATTTTGACGGAAATCCGAGTCTTATTAACTGAATCGTCTTATTCATCTTGGCATACTTTATTTCTGGATAAAGAGAAATCTACGGAACTAGCAGCTAAACAATTAAACCAAAGACGTGCTGTACACTTCAAATGGCGCAATAAAGGCTACGCCTGTTTTGATGATTTTTTAGCTATATGCAGCTCGCGCCACCGCAAAAACATTAAGAAAGAAAGGCGTAAAGTTGCTGAACAAGGCATTACACTAAAACAAATTGAAGGGGTCGATTTAGCAGCAGATAAATGGCAACACTTTTATCAACTTTATCAAACCACCTACCTAAAACGAAGCGGTCACGGTGGGTATTTGAGCGCTGATTTTTTTATCCTTTTAAAACAAAGCATGCCCGAGCAATTAATGCTCATCATGGCCACCAAAGGCGAGAAAATGATCGGTGCGGCTTTATATTTAAAGGATGAAAAAACACTCTATGGACGTTACTGGGGGAGTTTTCATGAGGATGAATTTCTCCACTTTGAAGCCTGTTACTATCAAGGCATTGAGTACTGTATTAAACACCAGTTAGACTATTTCGACCCCGGCGTTCAAGGCGAACACAAACTTCAACGAGGTTTTGAACCCTACTTCACCTATTCAAATCACTGGATTACTCACCCAGAGTTTCGCTTCGCTATCGATCAATTTTTAAAAGAAGAATCCCCTCATATAGACCAATATTTTGACTATACCCAAACACGTTTGCCTTTCAAAAAGGTCAATCAAGAATAAATGATAGCTTTACCCACTAAAATATAGTTACAGACAATATATTTTTTGATGTAGGCTCAGCCGACTATATTGTAATCTCAATACCAGAGGCTTGTTTAATTGTTTTGGCGCCTGATCGTTCAATAATTTTAACAATGGCCGACTGAATCACATCATCTTCTCTCGCGTCTGAATTACTTTGAAAACGTTCCACCATGGGTTCATTGCCTTCTTCAGGCACAAACGAAATCACAACCTGATTTGCCATATTTGCACTCGGCCCATAATAGGCTATCGATATTTCAGGGTAACCTTGGAAACCCATCTTGACCTTCTTTGCGATTCTTTTTTTCGATTTTTCTAAATTCATGATCATTGCCTAAATAATATATAAGGTTTGCCAGAACACCTTAATCAAAAGATTGTGGTTTCCCACGCAATTTTTTAGTCATGCCCGCTTTCGTCTTTCCGTCCATGCGCTTCTTTTTAGCATTTAAACTTGGTCGAGTCGCTCTTCGTGGTTTTACTTCAATCGTCACAGACTTTATCAATTCTATTAAACGCACTAAAGCATCATCTTTATTCTTAAGCTGAGTACGAAATTGCTGTGCTTTGATCACTAATACGCCATCTGTCGTAATACGCTTATCTTTTAAAGCCAATAAGCGACTTTTATAACGCTCTGGTAAAGACGATGCGTGTATATCAAATCGAAGATGCATGGCCGAAGAGACTTTATTCACATTCTGCCCACCCGCGCCTTGCGCTCGAATAGCATCAAGTTCTATTTCCGAATCGTCAATTGATAGTGTATCAGTAATCATTAACTTCATTTTTTCACAACCACCTCGTAAAGATCCAAACGCCCATTTTTTAGGTTACATGCGGAAATCGAGAGTCTAAAGGCGTTATATTCCAATGCGAGACGCGACATACTGCTCTACCATCAGATTTTTTCCTTTTTAACTACGTAATTATTGATAACTAAGCTCCGCACAATACGAGGGAAACCCTTCAAAGGCAATCTTATTAGTTAAACAAATAAGCTTAAATAATCAATATACGAAAATTGGCTATGGTATAAATTCCGTAGCAGACACTGGGACAGGCTGCTACGTTCTTTATGACTCATTTGGTGACCCAAACTGCACCGTCAAAGTAGTCACAGATGCTTGCAATTAACATTTTGAGCCGTATTTTTCAAAACTCAGCAATATTGAAGTGCCTCCTCCAATAATCTGATATGATTTCGTTTTTTATAACACAACAAAATGTAGCCATGATGAAATTTACAGAATCAAGAGATGATTTAGCGCCAGTAGGTGTCATGAGAAGACTTGCAGCCATGTTCTACGACTTCATTCTATGCATTGCATTAATGATGGTCACAACCGGACTGTATATGGCCTTAGCCAACTTGGTACTTGGAGGAGACACCTATAAAGCTATGAACGACTCAGGTCAAAGCATGCATGACCCACTACTTTCATCCTTCTTATTTATAACACTCTATGTCTTTTTTGGTTTTTTTTGGACGAAAAGTGGACAAACGCTAGGCATGCAGGTTTGGCACATCAGGGTGCAAAATAAAAACAACACTTCAATCAGCTGGACACAAGCTCTATTGAGGTTTTTGATGGGAACCATCTCGTGGATAGCATTTGGATTAGGCCACTTATGGCCTTTATTTGACTCAGAAAAAAGAAGCTGGCAGTGTATTTTTTCTGAGACAGAGCTTGTTCGCATTCCACCAAGAAATAAGAAAACCTAGCCAAGGAAAATACCACAAGCAAAAAAAAGCCCTCATTATGAGGGCTTTTTGATAAATCAAGTACAAACTTATTTAGCAGAAATCGTCCAGTTTGTAGTTGACTCCATATCAGTAATATAAATAGAACCAATCGAAGTACCGGTATCACCGAAAGAGATTGAACCGATATCAATATCACCTTTGAAGCGCGTATTGATCGCAATACCATCTACAAATCCTGCCGTATTAGCACCGGTAGTATTCGTTAGCGTATTTAGATTTAATACAGTATCTTTAACGGCATAGATTTCACGAACTGAATTAGCAAAGCCAAAAGCCGAAGTCCCATCAAGACCCGACAAATCACCACGACTATTATGAATCTTCATGTCAGAAATCTGGACACCAGCAATATCAATGTAAACATCTAAATCAGTAATCAGGAAGTAAGAACCCCAATAAATCTTAGAGTCAGCATTCCCTGTACCCGCAACAGTACCACCAGCACCATCACTTCGACCAGAACCATCCAAACCAAAACCATTACCATTGTTTTGAATATACAGATCTTCAGGACCTAAATAACCCTGAATACCCAATTGACTGATCAAGGTAGTTGTGCCAGCAGCACCTTCATGCACACCTGTTACAAAGTTTGAATCCACATCCAAACCGGCATCACCTACGTTATAAGTAGACGATGCTAGGCCAATACCGTCAATTTCCAAACGGAAGTCAACTGCATACTCTAACACTTTCTCGGCAACATCATAATCGTCAGTAGCAAAACGACCGGCAGCATTATAACCTGCATAGCCACCTTCATTTGCCCAACCATCTGTAAAATCAAAATGAATAACTAAATCACCATCATTATAGATTTTTTTATCGTCTATTGCTAAATTGCCACGAGTAGAATCAACACCACCCGCAATATCTGCAAAACGGCCGTCTACATTGGATTCATCAACATACATCTGCGCAATATCACGCATGTTTGAAAAACCATACGCTAACTCGTTGTCGCCATTTGTACCATCGCCCGCGATATCAATTTCTAATCGCAAGTTATCCAGCATAGTACCATCAGTACCAGTACCATTGCCCAGAGAGTTACCCCCCATTCGGATACCTTGAATTAAAAGATAACCCGCATCCTGATAAGCGAACTCACCGATTTCCCATTGACTTTCGACATCAATAGTTAAACCGGCTTGACCAGTCACGACTTGCATATCTGCATCGTCGAGCATATGGAGTTCGGCCATCACACCTGTTGACGCAGCAGTTACTGCAGTCGCCAGGGCTAACCTTTTCAAGCCTTTCATTATAATATTCTCCCAAATATATTATTCTTTGCGCTATTGTGTTTGACCATTTTTTAATCTGGAAAAACAAGCGTCCCTACAAGCTTTCACTTTTGGAAAGAAGTGTTCAACAAGCACAACAAAGCCATGCTAGTTGACCCTTGATAGTACGTTAAGTATACAACACTTTCAACGGGCCACACGCCAGAGTGAGAAGCCAGTCTCAGTGAATTAATGAGCGCGCCTAAGCAGAAAGATCCCAACAACAAAACACACCAAAACAGGAATTAAGGTTGCATAAATTGGATTAAAGCCGAACACCAAACTTGAAGGCCCGAGCAAGTCTTGAGCATATTTAAATATTAAACCAACAATCACTCCCGAGAATACACGAAAACCCATCGTAACTGACCGTAAGGGGCCAAACACAAACGATATTGCGACAAGCACAAGCACACTGGTTGTAAGCGGTTGAAGGACTTTTTTCCAAAATGCCATCATGTACTCTGACGCATTCAGGTCTTGCTCCTTCAAGTATGTTGAATAGGTATATAAGCCTGATATCGACAAGTCATCTGGTTTCAATATCAAAACCGCTAGAATAGAAGGTGACAACTCTGTTTTCCAAGCCATCGTAGGGTAAGATTTTTTTACGATTCTATCATCTAAAAAATGCGTTTCGACCACCTGCTCAAGCTGCCAACTTTCTCTTTGGTACAAAGCCCTGGTCGCAAATCTCGACACTTCGAGTTCTTTCTTTTCATTATAAAACTGCATCGAAACACCGTGAAGCACGCCATTTGGTTCAACAGCATTAAAGTGCATAAATGTTTGCCCTTCCCGGTGCCACAAACCACTTTGAACAACGACATTTTCACTGGCACCACGCTGAATTGCTCGCTGACTCTGAGCAATTCTCTCTGTTAGTGGCGCAACAAACTCCCCAATAAACAAGGACAACAACACAACCACCAAAGCAGGTTTCATCGTTGAAAGTACAATTCTACCGGTTGATACCCCCGCAGCTCGTAAAATAACGAGTTCGCTATTTTTAGCCATCGCGCCTAACCCGACTAAACAGCCCATAAAAGCAGCCAAGGGCAAATAGTCATAAATTCGTCGAGGTAAAGTCGTCACGACAAAGAGAAAGGCTTCGAATACCTGATAATTACCTTTCAGCGAGTCCATTTCGCCAATGAAAGCAAACATAACGTCCAAAGATAAAACAATTGCAAGAACCAGCATCATGGCTGCCGCTACATTGGATACAATATACCGATCAATTCTACGCATTCTCAGGCACTCTATTAACCACCCGCTTTAGACTAAGTAACAAATATTCCTTATTTAATAGAAGCACAGATATAGCAAGAAACAAGACATGCACCCCCCATAAACCAATCCACTCTGGCAACTCACCTTTCGCTAAACTCTTTCTTGCAACAATGAGCAAACCAAGATAAGCGATATAAACAAGCATGGCAGGAAACAGATGCGCAAAACGCCCCTGCCTAGGGTTTACCTTACTAATAGAAACAGCCAACAACGTCATGATGGGCAAAATCAAAGGAAGGGATATACGCCACTGAAGCAACGACCTTGACTCCAATGTATCGTCTAACCATAGGTCTATTGACGATATTGATTCATGATCAATCGATGCCTCTTCAGCATCAACTTCTTCAATTTTCATCCCATAACGCTGAAACTCAATGCTTTGATAGTTTAACTCTCCTGGCTGACCGAGATATCTCGTACCATTATTGAGAATAAGGTAACGATCACCATTCGCATCAACTTTCTGCGTCCCATTCTCGGCATAAATCAAATTAAGTGATTTTTGATTCGCTGTTTTTGCTGCAATAAACACATTGCTCATCACTTTTTTATCATCACTAATTGATTCTGTATAAACAACACTCTTAACAGTCTCAAAACGTTGGAAGCGCCCTGGAAGAAGCATTTCGAATTGAGTTTTTTTAGATTGTTCAGCAAGTAAACGGTCTACATTTTGAAAACCCCACGGCGACAAAAACAAGCTCATCGCCCCAACAAGCAAAGCAACGATAAAAGAATAAATTAAACTAGTCAGAATTAAACGACGCTGACTAAAACCACAGGCATGCAAAACGGTCATCTCACTTTCAAGATACATTCTCCCGTAGGCTAAAAGCACACCGATAAAAAAGCCTAATGGCAGGATTAATTCCAAAAATGCAGGCAAACGATAGGCCATAATGGCCAATAAAATATCCGGCGAAATTCCACCTGCAGCTGCTTTAGCTAAATACTTAACAAAACGCCCACTCATGAAAATCAATAAGAGAACAAGGGTCACTGCTAGCATGGAAACCATCACTTGCCGACCGAGATATCTGAAAATGATCAAAAAAAAGCCCTTTAAAAATGAATTAAAGTCACTATGTAGAATACAGTTTAGTAAATGACTTGCTATTCTATGCTGATATAGTTAACCAAACCACCCAAAACATGTGAAGCAAGTAAAGCGATTGGCTTTCATGTCAGATTATTCAAAAAAGAGAGATGCATGAACTATCACCTTAGCAAAGAAAACTTATTGAACAAAACAAGCGACTGCCTTTGCCTTCCCCTATTTTTAAATAAAGAGTCTGCCGATGGCACGCTGTGCTCTCAAGGTGAGAAAGTTGATGAACAGCTATCTCATTCAATATCTACTTTAATTAAGAAGTTTAAAATTTCAGGCGAAACAGGCAAAACAACCCTCCTGCCACTAGAAACAGATAAAACCCAAAGGGTTCTGCTTTTAGGCTTGGGTGAAGTAGATAAACTCTCTAAAACATCATTTCGTAAAGCGGCTAAAGCGCTTGCCAACACTCTAAAAGAAAGCAACATCGAAGCGCTAGACCTTGACCTTTCAGATATCACACTGACAGATAGTAAACATAGTGACACGGAAACCGTTTCTGAAATCGTCCTCGCTATCGAAGACAGTAACTATGCTTTCGACCAATTTAAGTCGAAAAAAGCCACGACACCGTCATTAACAACCGTGACTTTTCATGCGGGCAACAATGAAATTGAAGCCAGCATTAAAAAAGCACAGGCATTAAGCGCAGGCATGAGCTTCACAAAAGACTTGGGCAATATGCCTGGTAATATTTGTACACCTATCTACTTAGCAGAACAATCTGAAGAACTCGCTAAAACTTGCGACAAATTATCTGTCAAAGTGCTTGATGAAGAAGAGTTAGAAAAACTCGGTATGGGTGCCTTCGTTTCTGTCGCGAAAGGCAGTATCGAATCAGGAAAGTTAGTCGTTCTCGAATACAAGGGTGCCGATGATGTAAACGAAGCCCCTCACATATTAGTAGGTAAAGGCATTACTTTTGATACCGGCGGTATCAGTTTAAAGCCTGGCCCACTTATGGATGAAATGAAATATGACATGTGTGGTGCTGCCAGTGTTTTAGGCACCTTGAAAGCGGTTACTCAACTGGATGCAAAAATAAACTTAGTTTGCTTGCTAGCCTGTGCTGAAAATATGCCCGCTGGACATGCATCCAAGCCTGGTGACATTGTGACAAGCATGTCTGGCATCACGATTGAAATATTAAATACCGACGCAGAAGGTCGCTTGGTTCTTTGTGACACGCTAAGCTATGCAGAGCAATTCAAACCTGCCTCTGTTATCGATATAGCGACACTAACCGGTGCATGTATCGTTGCACTTGGAGACGCTGCATCTGCTGTGATGGGTAATAACGATGATGTAGTCAATGCCTTATTAGCCGCTGGTCAAGAAGCAAATGATAAAGCATGGCAACTGCCTCTTTGGGATGAATATCAAGAACAAATTGATAGCCCCTTTGCCGATATCCAAAACATTGGCGGAAAAGGTGCGGGCAGCATTACCGCTGCATGCTTCTTATCGCGTTTCACTAAAGAATACCCTTGGGCCCACCTTGATATAGCGGGTACAGCTTGGGTTTCTGGCGGCAAAAATAAAGGCGCAACAGGCAGACCTGTGCCTTTGTTACTTAACTACCTGTTAAACAAAGCCTCTTAATAAACGTTTATTTACCTCAAAAGGTTTCATGCTTTGACCAAATGAAACCTTTTATTTACCCTTTAACTCAGCAACTCCCCAAGTAAGCTATTATGAATCGAGCAGACCTCTATTTACTCAGCACACCCGCCATGACAGAACAAGTCAACTTCTGCTGCCGACTCACGGAAAAGGCTTTTTTAGACTTCAAAAGAATTCATATTCAAACATCACAAAGCATTCAAAATGAAGCTTTAGATACTGCCCTTTGGACATTCAAACCAGAAAGTTTTTTACCACATGATATTGGCCAAGCAGTAAAACCAATTCCGCCGATTATTATTGATAGCAACAATCTAAAAAATGAACTATTTTTATCCTCTAATTTGCTGATTCTGTTAACCACCCAACTGCCTGACAATGCTCAGCGCTTTGATAGAATATGCATCCTCGTATCCAACATTGAAGAAGAGATACAAGCCGCTCGCGCACTTTATAAAGAACTAAAGAAACAAAATATCGAAGTGCACATTCATGACATGCGCTGAAACTATTATTTAATTCACTTTCTTTACAAAATTTCTTTGCCACAACTCTTTTCACAAGATGCAATTTATTCTTCAAAAACGCTATAATGCAGCACATTTTTTACACTGTATGCTCGTATCATTTGTTATCCAAACTGAAGCCTGTACACATACACACTCATTCACTCTTCGACAAGTATTTATCGACTATGGAAAAGACCTATCAACCTAGCGAAATAGAACAAACCTGGTATCAAACGTGGGAAAAAAACGGCTACTTCAAACCATCAAATGAGGGTCCTTCCTACGCCATTATGATCCCGCCTCCCAATGTCACAGGTAGCTTACATATGGGGCACGCTTTTCAGGACTCTATCATGGATGCGCTTACCCGCTATCATCGCATGAAAGGTCACAACACCCTTTGGCAGGTCGGAACTGATCACGCAGGTATTGCGACGCAAATGGTTGTTGAACGAAAACTTGCAGCCGAAGAAGGTAAGACCCGGCATGATCTAGGCCGTGATACATTTCTGGATAAAATCTGGGAATGGAAAGAAGAGTCTGGCGATACCATTACTCGCCAGCTTCGTCGCCTTGGCGCATCTGTTGATTGGGATCACGAACGCTTCACCATGGACGATGGTTTCTACAAAGCCGTTCAAGAAGTATTTGTTCGTTTGTACAAAGATGATCTGATCTATCGTGGTAAGCGCTTAGTCAACTGGGACCCTAAATTACATACGGCTATTTCAGACCTAGAAGTCGAGAACAAAGACAAAAAAGGTCACATGTGGCATTTCCGTTATCCACTTGCCGACGGCCTACTAACATCCGAAGGTAAAGACTACATTGTTATCGCCACCACGCGACCAGAAACCATGCTGGGTGATACCGGTGTTGCCGTTAATGCGAAAGACCCGCGTTATCAGGATCTAATCGGCAAAGAAATTGCTCTACCAATCGTAAATCGTCTTATCCCTATCGTTGCTGACGACCATGCCGATATGGAAAAAGGAACAGGTTGCGTAAAAATCACCCCTGCACACGACTTCAACGACAATTTAGTTGGCAAGCGTTGCAACTTGGCAATGATCAACATCTTCGATAAAAATGCAGCCATTCTTGCTGAATCAGAAGTCTATGATGTCAACGGCAACCCAAGCAATGTTTTCGATACCGCATTGCCGCAAGCGTTTACCGGCATGGACCGTTTCGAGGCACGAAAAGCTATCGTTAGCGAACTCGACGAAATGGGTTTATTAGAAGACGTAAAAGAACATGATCTGGTCGCACCTTATGGTGACCGGTCTGGCGTTGTAATCGAACCCCTGTTAACAGATCAATGGTTTGTGCGTGCAGCCCCTTTAGCAGAGCCTGCTATTAAAGCCGTTGAAGATGGCGAGATTCAATTTGTTCCCAAGCAATATGAAAACATGTACTTCTCTTGGATGCGTGATATTCAGGACTGGTGTATCTCGCGCCAGCTTTGGTGGGGTCACCGGATTCCTGCCTGGTATGATGCCGAAGGTAATATCTATGTTGGTCGGACAGAAGCCGAGGTTAGACAAGAAAATAACCTCGCCAATTCTATTGTTTTGAATCAAGACGAAGACGTACTCGATACTTGGTTCTCCTCTGCGCTTTGGACCTTTGGCACACTCGGTTGGCCAGAAGCCACTGAACGATTAAAGACCTTCCACCCAACCGATGTCTTAGTCACGGGTTTCGATATCATTTTCTTCTGGGTGGCCAGAATGATCATGATGACCATGCACTTCATGAAAGATGAAGACGGCAAGCCACAAGTGCCGTTCAAATACGTATATGTCACCGGTCTAATTCGCGATGAAAATGGCGACAAAATGTCTAAATCCAAAGGCAACGTGCTTGATCCATTAGACATGATCGATGGCATCGAATTAGAAACCTTGGTCGAAAAACGTACCGGCAATATGATGCAACCGCAACTCGCTGAAAAAATTGCCAAGCGAACACGCAAAGCATTTAGTGAAGGTATTAGCGCACATGGTACAGACGCCTTACGCTTCACCTTATTCTCGTTAGCATCAACCGGTCGTGATATTAATTGGGACATGAAACGCCTCGAAGGCTACCGTAACTTCTGTAATAAAATCTGGAATGCTGCACGTTATGTGCTGATGAATACCGAAGATCAAAATTGTGGCCAGAATGATGAAGCCTTCGAATTATCTTTAGCAGATAAGTGGATAATTTCTCGTTTACAGCAAACCAAAGCAGCCATTGAAAAACACGTTTCCGACTTCCGTTTAGACCTTGCTTCCCAAACACTTTATGATTTCATCTGGAATGAATATTGTGACTGGTACCTAGAATTATCTAAACCTATTCTCACCAGCGAGCAAAGCAGTGATGCATTAAAGCTAGGAACTCGTAGAACACTCGTTCGCGTACTGGAAACAATTCTTCGTTTAGCGCACCCTTTTATTCCATTTATCACTGAAGAAATCTGGCAGCGCGTTGCACCCTTAGCCGGTAAATCTGGCGATACGATTATGAATCAAGCTTATCCCGTTGAAGATGCTTCAAAAATTGATGCATTAGCATTGGGTGATGTCGAATGGTTAAAAGGTGTAATTCTCGCGATCCGTAATATCCGTGGTGAAATGGATATTTCACCCGCCAAGGCGATTCCGGTTCTGCTTAGAGCTGGTAACACAGAAGATAAACGCCGCTTTGAAGACAATGCCGGTTTTATTAGCTCACTGGCCAAATTAGAATCAATGCAATGGTTAGATGAAGAAGAAGCGCCAATGAGCGCGACACAGCTTGTTGGTGGCATGGAAGTTCTCGTGCCTATGGCTGGTTTGATCAATGTCGAAGCTGAAGTGGCTCGCCTAAATAAAGAGCTTGATAAAGCAGCCAAAGAAATTGGCCGCTTAGAAGGTAAGCTTAACAACGAGAAATTCGTCAGCAATGCGCCTGATGATGTCGTTGCAAAAGAAAAGGCAAAACTAAGCGAAGTACAAACTCAACAAGCTAAACTGAAAGAGCAACTCACCAAGATTAGTGAGTTGTAAGTTGCGTTCGCTCATTGAGCTTGTCGAAACGTATTCAACGAAACTCAACGTTTAATTTTAAGACCCTTCGACGGAGCTCAGGGACCAAATAGGATCTCAGGGAGCGGTTAATTTTTATGGCTTCAATCTACATATTGGGTGCAGGTGCAATGGGAAGCCTTTGGGCGACGCATTTGCACCTCGCTTTTAAACAAAGTATTCAAACTCATCATCCCGTTCAGTTTCTAACAAGCAGAGCCAATTCACCCAAACAAATACGCTTCTTACTTAACAGCCCTTTCCTATTAGCGACGCCAACAACACTTGAAACTCAACTCCCTGTTTTTGATCTATCCCAACTACCAACAGCGACAATTCATAAACCAAATATCATTCTCATTTGCACTAAGAGCTACCATGCATTAGAGGCTTGTTTAGCCCTAAAACCTTTGTTGAATGAGCATAACTATTTAATACTTTTCCAAAATGGTTTAGGCAGCCAGCATAATATCATAGACGCATTACCAGATACTCCTATCTTTGCGGCTGTTTCTACAGAAGGCGTAAACAGGCAAGACGATGGCACATTCATCCATGCCGGAAAAGGCTTAACACGCATTGGCCCTTTGAATGATAAGGCAAGAGATAATAAGACTTTTGAGTTCTGTGTCGAAGCTTTGACTCATCAGGGATTGGATATCGAAGCAACTGAAAATATATTGCAAGCACTCTGGGAAAAACTCGCGATAAACTGTGCGATTAACCCGTTCACAGCGCTTCTAAATTGCCCAAATGGCGAGATAAAAGATTCAGCACTTTTCAAAGAGAATTGGCCTTCACTCAAAGTCGAACTAACAGACATGTTAAATGCTGCGGATATTGAAATAACGGAAGATGAATTAGAACAGCGTGTATTTAAGGTAATTGAAAGCACTCAAAGCAATATTTCATCCATGCTTCAGGATATGAGAGCAAAACGTAAAACCGAAATTGAAGATATTAATGGTTTTGCTGCGGGATATTTGAAGAGAAACGGTTTGGAACACAATGCAAATAACTTTTTAACGAAGAACATTAAACATAAGGAATATATTGCCAGCCAATAAACACCAGCAATATATTCAATCAAACAAATTTCAATTATAAACCTAGTACAAACTAGTCTGACTACCATTTTTTATTCGAGCGGACACACAGCCCCCACACTAGGTTTTGGTACTGTCAAAAACTATATGATTCCAGCTTCTTTACATTCATCAAGCAGGTTCACCAAATCTTCATCAACCAGTCTGGTGTAGTCAAGCACGCTATCTTTAATTTGCTCCCATTCATGGTGTGTATGACACCCACCCAGGGTTTTGTAGGAGGCACTGATATGCTCTGCGATTTTCAATACTGCCAGTAAATCTTTTACTGGTGTTCGGGTGTCGGGGTTGCTGTCAAAAACAGACTTGCAGCAATGATGCACCGAGATGACCTCGCATACATGTTTAGGTATCGTCCAGGCCTTAGCCGTATAAAACCCTAGTACCGTGTGATCTGTTTTATAATGTGTGCTCTCAATATCGATAAGGCGTTTATCGACTGAAGCATAGGCTTCTTCTAAGACATTCATATAGCTCGGGAATTTCATCATCATCAGCGGAATACCGCAATCATGAAATAATCCGATGGAATAGGCTTCATCCGGAGCACCCAGCTTTGTATATTTGCTGACTATCGTCGCGGCGTTCGCCACATCACTGGCGGTATCCCAAAATCGGTTCATTGCGGAAATACCGTCATCAGACAGCACTTTCTTTAGCGACAATGCAGTCACAATATTAATCACACTTTTTAAACCTAGCAAACTAACCGCATGGGAGACTGACTTTACTTTACCCGCCAAACCAAACAAGGGTGAGTTAATCGCCTTAAGCACACTACCGGCAATACCGGCATCTCGATTAATTAAATCAGCAATAACGTTAATGTCTGAATCTGGCATGGCTAACTCTAGCTGGATATCTGCCACAATCTGTGGGCAAGGCGGTATCACAATACCTCGCAAGATATCCTGAGAGAGTTTTTCATCAATTGCATGCGGCATGTATAAACTCCAAAAAGATAATAACTATCGGCTTATTATAAGCAGAATAAATAAAAATGACGGGAAATATTGTTTGATAATCCGTTAAGAATCGTATCTATATGTATCCACTGCGGTTACCTTAAGATATCAACAAAGAGGCCTGCATTCTTCTTAGCTTAAGGGGTAATTTTTCCAGAACAGCCTTTATATTTCCAACACCTATAAGCGATTAATTACTTAGCCATTCAGACTTCAAATGCCTGATCCAATGTTTTCCCACTTGCCCAGATTTCACATTGATCTTTACTCCTAGTCAGTGCTGTATACAGCAAAGCACGTGATAATAGTTCTTTTGCATAATCTGCCAAAACCACACCGACATGTTGATATTCCGAACCCTGGCTTTTATGTACAGTCATCGCATAAGCGGTTTGCCATTGTTTGATTCGTGCTGGCGGAATGATCAGCGGGTCATGAGTGGCTACGGGGAAATGTACATTTAAATTGCCTGTTTTTTCATCCGCTATTACAAAGCCAATATCACCGTTATAAATACCTAAGTGTGGATGATTGCGCATCACCAAAATCGCCTTGCCATGATAAAGCTCACCCATGACGTTTCCATTTGAAAAACAGGCAGCGTGAAAGCTTTGTTCAATATGGGCATTGAGGAAGTGAACACCTAAGGGCCCTTCAAGGGTTGAACACAGTAATTGATAGCGTTCAAACTGCTCTGCCAGGGCATTTAAGCTTACGCCGTTTGCAACTAGTTCAAAATAGCCTGTATAACCTTTTACCATTGCGGCGTAATCCAGTGCTTCGTTTAGCCCCACGTCGTACCAAATAACGGCAGATTGAGCCTTGAATTGCTCACTCTTATTCCAGAACTTCGCGCTAAAGGAAAACGACTCTCCGGCTTTGATTTGCTCTGCAGCGGTTTTAAGATCGCCACCAAAACGATAGGTTTTACGCAGTGAACAAAGTGGCTGGAAGCCCAGATTACTCTCAATAAAATCTGTCTGTTCGAACTCTCTTAGTTGGCTTTTGCTATAGCCCGTTAATATAGACAAGGCCGCTAACTCATCTACACTTTGCTTTTGTTTGGAAAAACGCAGCACGCATTCGCTAAATACCTGCCCTGGGTCAACTGCCGGTAATTGATAATGATCACCTAATAGAATGAGCTGTGTTGTAGGTGGTATTAAACTAAGCAATTCGACCATTAAGGCTAAATCCATCATCGAGGATTCATCAATAATCACCACATCCAAGGGTTTCTTAGATGTTTGAACAGTATCACCGCGTTCAAGCTGGCTACGTTTAATTAACACCTCATTGCCTTTAAAACGTTTTGGCCGCTGGAATGAGTCACGTAAACCGCCTAGTTCATATAAGAAGCGATGCACAGTTTCACCTGTTTCCGGCAGATAATCACTCATTCTTAAAGCCGTTTGATCATTTCCGAACACCCTAGCTTCAATTTGCTTGAGCTGATGCCGAATTGAATCGGCCAATTTTACAGCCGCCTTACCTGTTGGCGCTAATAAACGCACATGTAGTTTTTCAGCGGGTGCGTCATTAAACTGTTCTGTATTGTGCGTTTCATTTTTCATAGCCAGTTGTCGCTGACGTTTATACAACAACATAAATAATAAACTGGCAGCTGTCGTCGTTTTACCAGTGCCTGGGCCCCCGGTAATCAAACTAAAAGGATTCAGTAAGGTATGTGCAGCAGAAACCGCTTGCCAATTAACCTCATCTTCAAGTTTTCCTTCTCCAATGGAAAAGACTTTATTTAGTACCCCGGATAAACCCTCTAATAAATCATTATGTAATGGTTCAATATAGTGACGACGAGACTGCAACCAAGATTCGAATGTTTGATGCAAAGACCAGTATTTCGCCAAATAAAGCTTATCTTGAAACAGTATTAAAGGAGATTGATTGCTCGCTAATTTATCCTCTAAGGGAATGGCATTATTGTTCAGTTTCTCTTCAATAGTGACGTCACTAGTGGCGACTCGAAGAATATTTATTTGGCCTAGTGCTCCCAACCCATCTAACAAGTCTTGAGTCGTGTTATAACTAGGTCGATAGCCGCAGGCTTTCGCGCTAGTGATTAAGTCTTGAGGTAAGCTGGATAGTTTTAGGTGTGTTTCACCTTGGCTAACGAACTGGGAACACATCAAGGCCAACACAATAATATCGGATTCGTTTATTGATATTGCTGCATCTGGCAAGCCATCAAACAGGTCTGCCATGCCATTAGCTGATTGGCTTGGTTTTTTTTCAATGTCAGTCTTTACATAAGAATCAGCAATAAACTGTGCCGCATAGAGATCGATCCATTTAAAAGCGGTTCGCTCTTGCTCTACCAGCGTAGCGAGTGATAATAAAAGTGGGTGTTTTAATATGCTCATAATTTACCGACCTCTTTATCCAAAGCTAGAATAAGTTCGGCAGGTGGTTTCACATAATAAACACCGGTTGGCACATCGTCTTGAGAAGAGAGTTCTTGTGCCCGGCTTTTATTTTGACCTTGATTAATAGCCAAACCACGCAAAAACAAATAAATTACACCGCCAAAATCACGCTGATACTGGTATTTATCTTTACGGCGTTGCTTTAGAAAACGATGCAAAGCTAGGGTATAAATGACATATTGAACATCATAACGATGCTCTTCCATGGCGATAGCCAGTGATTCGGTTTGATAGTCTGACGAATCATCACCTAAGTAATTCGATTTATAATCCAGAATATAAAACCGCTCATTCGCTTCAAACACTAAATCAATGGCACCTTTTAAGTGACCTTCAAAACGTGAAAAATCAATATCTGTTTTCGTTCCAAGATGCTCATTTAAAAGAATATTAAAGCGTAGGGATTGAAAATTTTTCACTGAAAAATAGAACTGCATTTCTGAAAAATAGGCTGTTTCATTTAACGTAGCTAATTGAATACCCGAAACCAAAGGGGCCTGTAAGACCGCTTGAATCCAAGTGGCCAAATAACCAGACCATACTTCAAGTTGCCTGTCTTCCACCAAATTTGTTAAGCCAAGCTTGCTATGAATAAAAGCTTCTAGGCTTGAATATTGAGTGGCTGAGGTGTTATTTAATTCGCCACGTTCGAAATTGAGAGATTCAAACAAAGTATGCAGGAAAGTACCTGCCTGGCTGCCTTTCGGGAAATTAAAAATATTAATGTCATTCGGCTTATATACCGACGAAACTTTCGTGAATACTTTTACATTGGACGCTGTATTTGTATTCATCGTACTGCGAGCAAGTCGCTGGCTTTCATTCATTAAACCAGTAAAACTTTGTACTCGCCAATCATCATAAATTGAATGGATCAGTTGCCTTGAAGACAACTGGCTAGCAGGTAATGCACTTAGCGATTCATTTGCCTGATTTATATTTGCCAAGCCTTGATCATTTGCAGCATTTGCCGCATCAATCGTAGCTTCTGAAATACACTCAAGATGCACTAAGTCTGGACATACTGATTGAAATTTTTCTAACCGGATATTCAACGAGTCGTCATCAATTTTCGTCGGCACGTGTCCTTGAAATAATAAAAAAGCCCAAGCACTTTGGCGCAGACCTAGAGACTCCACCCGATTACTTTGATAAGCCGCCGTGCCGACATAACATTGATATTTTGCACGAGTAAGCGCGACATAAAGCAAACGAATATCTTCTGCTAAACGTGCTTGCTCCGCTGCCAATAAGCTCGAATCCGCTTTTGTTAAATCTATACTTAAGGTGCCTTGCCGGTTGTAAAACCAAGCTTCCATGGCACCACGACAAGAAAATAAGAAAGGAATAAACACAAAAGGATATTCCAGGCCTTTACTTTTATGAATGGTGGTAATGCGGATAAGTTCAGCATCGCTTTCTAAACGTAATTTCGTTTCATTATCACCTTTACCTGAGTGCTGGCCAGACAGTTCACCAGATAAGGTATCGTGATACCAGCGCAGCAAGGCAAAATGGCCTTTTTGACTGCGTGACTGTTTTTGTAGAATTTCAGCTAATTGATTCCAGTTGGTTAAACTTCGCTCCCAAAACCGAGCACTATTTTTCTCACTTGAATCATCTGATATCTGCTGCCAAAACTCAAATACACCCAATATTTTCAGTGCTTCCCTGATCATGGCTAATACGCCTGAGCGTAGCCATTTTTGATGTAGCTCCTCAAACAAACGCATATAACGCGCAAAGACAGATGCTTGTTCGTTAAATGCTAAAATCTGCTCATCTGAAATACCAAAAAAGGCTTCTGCCAAACAACGACGCAAAGCCGACTCATCTTTCGGATCGGCTGCGGCAGTCAATAAAAAGTAAAGCGCACGTGCTTCGTCAGTATGATAGATGCTCGCCTGACTATCGAGGGTGGCACTTAAACCCTGTTCAGCCAATGCGTTCTTGATGATTTCACCTTCTTTACCAGAGCGGACTAGAATAGCAATATCTGAATGCTGAAGTGCTTTTCCACCTTCGAGCCTAAGCGTCTTTGCTTGACTCAGTAAGTACTTAATCTGCTTGACGCACTGCAAGGCTAAATTACTTTCGATCTGCCCTTTGCTCGCTTTCTCAACCTTAAACTGGCTGATAAAAAGCGCCTGAGAAGGTAAGCTATCTGGTGTGCTTTTAGCGGCTTTTACAGCTTGAAAAGGGATATCTTCTGCCATAAAGGCATTCGGTGCCGACTCAAATACCGCATTCACCGCAGCCACCATCGACGGTGAGGAACGCCAGTTGGTTTCCATGGTAAACACATGTCCCTTTGAATGCCTTGAAATACTGTGTTTGGCACGAAGATAGGTGGTGACATCGCCACCTCTAAAGCCATATATCGCCTGTTTAGGGTCGCCAATTAAGACTAAACGCGCATCTTGTTTAGGCGAGCCTGTACCAAATACACTATCAAAAATATGGTATTGCGCAGGGTCGGTATCCTGAAATTCATCGATTAAGGCGACGTGATAAGGCGCACCAATCGTGGACGCTAGCGTTTTATTCTCACCTTCATCGGATGATAGCGCATTAGAAACCCGGCTAATTAAATCATCAAAGCTAAATACATTTTGTTGCTGCTTGGCTTCATCAATGAGCTTTCGCACCAGCGGGTAGCTTTGTGCGATAAATAAAGCATGGACATCGGGAAGTTGCTTTTCAAAATGCACTTCCAGGAAATCAAAATAAGCATGTTCCGGGGTTGCTTTATTTTTGGGCGTGTCTATTACGACACGACTAGTCGTAAAGCGCTCAAATAAAACTTCCTTTTTAGAGTCTGTTGGCAATTTAAAATCAAGAACAGGCGTTTCAGCCCAAGCTCTCAATTGCCCTAACCATTTCAATTTTGTGTTATTAGATTTTAAAGGTATGTCATTCAACAAAATTTCAACACCAGCTATCATGCTGAGCGTGGTTTCTTTTAATTCTAAAAACCAGGCTCGATACGCTTTGAAGCTTTCTTGCCAGTGAGCCAAGCCTGCTCCTGAAGGCGATGGAATAATCGCCTCGGGTGAGCGATTCAATAGCGACGATAATTCATTTTGTAAAGCACTAGGCTCTGGCCATTTTTTAACAATAAACTGAAGTTCTTCAGTAGCCAAATTCAAAATATAACGACGCCAATAATCTTCTAATGCGGCTTTTCTTAACTGGGTCTGATCTTCTAATAAAGCCTGTTTCAACGGCACTTTAGAATCCAAGGCATGGCGTTTGAGTATTTGCTGACAAAAGCCGTGTATTGTATGAATTTGCGCTTGATCTATTTGGCGTTCAGCCAAACGCAGGTTTAGCTGATCTTTCTCCGGTGAAGTAGATTGATTAAGCAAGTGGTTTAATATGGGGTCTTTTGTCTCAGCCCCTTCAAAGACGCTACGCAGTTCTTGAATACGTAAACGAATTCTATCTTTTAACTCTTGCGTTGCTGCTTCGGTAAAGGTGACCACTAAGATCTGTTCAACATTAAAGCCACGTTCTAGTAGATAACGTAAGTAGAGATTAGCAAGGGCATAGGTTTTACCTGTACCGGCACTAGCCTCAATTAAGGACAGACTATCTAGTGGGAAGTCAGTTAAGTTTAGCGCTTTCACGACTGTACCTGCGACTCTGAGAGGTTTTGTTTAATAGTTTGAGCATTCAAGTGTAATTTTTTAATCTCGATAGAACCTTTAATACTGTCGACTTGCTGAAAGAATAATGAGCTTTCGAGGTCAGGAAGGGTTTGCCATTCAATCGGGGCTGATTGTGTATTCATCAAACAATAACGCTGCCAATATAGATCACTATTCTCCCCCGGGACATGTTGATTCCCCGTAAAAGCACCTTTTGCCTTCGATTCAGACTCAAAGAGTAAGGCATATGTAGATTTAGCGAAGAAAATATACGGTTCAGATGACGCTCTTTCAAAAAACTGACAACATTCTAAAGTAAACTGCTCGGCTTGCTCTGACGATAATATCGGCAGAATAATTTCACTTTCTGGCCCAATTAATCGACTTTCAGAACACTGTTGCCTATCTGTTCTTAAACAATAGAAAGACCAGAAGACATGCTTTAACCAAAAGCTAAAAAAACCAGATGCGAGATATTTACTCAGCGCCATGTCAACAAGCTGATTACCGTGAGTGACTAAGCTGCCCGAAATCTGATACCTATCAACATTCAATTCGAATTCATGATGAACACTGTCAGCAGAAACATTCTGACAAACATAGTCATACATTGGTTTTAAGCTAGCCTGAACAGTGTCCATGTAATGTTCATCCAAGGGCGCTCTAGGTAGTTTTCCGGCAAGTTGCCAGTGTTTCATCAGCAGCGGCGTATTCATCTCCTGAGACGCATCATCAAACCAATTCTGTACCAAGCTTTTTTTCAGATCGTAGGCAGCTAAGCCTTGAATGGAAAATGGTTCAGTCGCTATCATTTCTTCACCCACGCTATGCAAATTCACCTGCAAAGCAGTTCGATAATAATAACGTAATGGATGACTGACGCACTCTAATAGACGATCGAAGTCAATCTGTACTTTGTCTATATTTGGGGGGCTACTGACTAGTGAATGCAGCTCTGATTCTGTCTTCTGGACTCCAAGATCTGAATTAATTAAGGCTAGCCATTCTGTCGCAAAGGTTTGATTCAAGTTGAACGTTTGTGGGCTCGCTGTGCCATCCGCTTTACCCTTAAGATAATAGTCTTGATGAAACGGTTGAAGGTGGTGTTCGACTAAACAATGATCAAGAATCGTTTCGCCTTCTTCAAAAGACCTGCCTTCAAGCGTGAAATTTTCAAGGCAACAGTTTTGAAATTCTGTGACTAAAGTTGAAGGATAACGTTCACTGTTATCCTGAATATCTCGCCCACAATAACTGATGTATAAATGAGAACGTGCACTGCATAATGCCTCCAGAAAAAGATAACGGTCATCTTCTCGCCTTGAACGATCACCTGTTCGTGAAGGTGTAAGCGTTAATAAATCGAAGCTCTGGCCTTGAACGGGCCGAGGATAAGCGCCTTCGTTCAAACCCAACATACAGACTGTTTTAAATGGAATACTGCGCATCGGCATCAAGGTACAAAAGTTAATTCTACCGGCTAAAAAACGCTGACTCACTCGCTGATTCTCAAACTGTGTTTTTAAGACAGCGGCGATAACAGAAAAGCTTACCGGTTGATCAAACCCTGAGTATGCCTGTTCCTTAGCTATTTCCGTTTCGAAACTATTGAGTAGTGCTTGAATATCGGCTGAGACTAACTCAAAGTCCAGCCACCTTTGCCATAACATCGATAATTCACCTAACCAGGCATCAAGTTTATATTGCTTTGACTGCAAATGAATACTCGACTCAATGGTATCGAGGAAGCGCATTAACTTCCCCGCTAATAGTTGTTTTTCAGGACTTCGTTGTGGGAAGGCTAATAGCTCCTCTCCAGCATGTTTATAAATACCACCCTGACCAAAAATATAACCGGCCAATAAACGCTGGGCAGCACTTAACCAGGTATTACCCTGCCCCGAGCCTTTTACTTGCAGAAGAGTATCTCGATGCGTTTCAGACAAACCCCAGCGGATATTTAAGTGATTTATCCATTCTTTAATATCTTCCATCTCAGATTCTGCGATAGCAAAACGAGATCGAATGGCCGGCATTTCGAGCCAATCTAATAACTCAACACCAGTAATACGAGAGCTGGCAAGATTCAATAAACCGGATAAGGTATCCAGTAAAGGCTGATCCATTGAAAGCAACTGATCTGAGATGCCATAAGGTAAATATTGTGCATGCCCATGGCTATCATAAGCCGGTCGAGAAAAGACGGCTTCAATTAAGGCCGCGAAATCCTGTACATCAGGCATCATCACAATAATATCTTTCGGTTTGATCTCAGGATGCTGATTCAACAAATTAAATAGGTAGTCGTGTAGCGCTTCAACTTCCCTTAAATGACTGTGACAACTGGCAAAGCGAATGGAGTCATCTGATTGATTCAATTCAAATTTAGTAACTTGTAGTTTCAGAATATCATTTTGGATACATTGCAGAGCAGAGATAGCTTGAGTACTTTTTCCACGTTCATCAAACCCTTCATCAAACCCTTCATCAAACAAACTAACCTGCGCTTCTTTAATATCGGGCGAGTCTGTAAGAAGTGTTAAATAGTCCCGACCAAGCTTCCCCCAAGAGGCTAATAGCGGATTCCCTTCCAAAAAGGTATCTGCTGCTGTTTCGAGACTGACCCCTTTATCGACTAACGCTTTTTCCAATTTAAGTTGCTGCATCGGTGTCAGCACATCACCCCAATAATACTGACACGGGTTATGCACCAGAAAATGAATATCGATATGCCGACTTAAAGCACTCACGACCGGCAACCATTGCGGTGGAAGCGCTGATAAACCAAAAATAAAGAGTCGATCTGGCAGCTTATTTTTAATGACGTCGGAAGGCGTACCAAGCAGATGAATTAATTTAGCAAATAGATTACTTCGATGACGTCTTTCTTCAAGTGCAATGCCAGGGTATAAACTACGCCATAGATCAGCTTGCCATTGCTCTAGCTCTGCTAAACCGGCCTGGGATGAATCTACAATCGATTTCCCGGATTCCCAAGCCGCAATCCAATCCGGACGGTAATTCTGATAAGCGTCAAACACATCGGCAATCACCGCGCTCAATTCGAATAAGATTTTTTGTTGCGCTATCGTTTGCTCTTGAGTGCTTTCTTTCTGTTCGAGACCTTCTTTCTGCCCAAGACTGTTTTTCTGGCTAAGCTGGCTAAGCTGGCTAAGAAGGTAGGCCTTTAATATATGATATTTTGGGTCGTCCAGCTTCTCAGGCAAACGCTTAAAAATTTCCCAGCGCGCATTATTTTTTTCAAAGATAGGAATATGCCGATCTTCTGGCATTAAAACTTCTGCTAACCTCCAGATAAAAGAGGCAGGCATCTGACATTGTACGAGTGCTGAAACACCGGAGTGTGTGGAAAGCTCTTGCTGCAACCACGTTCCCATGCCTTGGCTTTGAATCAAAATCACGTCTTCGGCAAAAATATCTGAAAGTGGATATCGATCAATTATTTCTGAAATTAAATACGCTAAAGATTCTGTTTTGTTGGAGGGATACAGTTGCAGCATGACAGTAAGTTAATCCTTAGATTATAAATTTCTTATTTATAACGCTATTTTCGGCACTAAAGCTGACTAAGTTAAACCAAAATTAACAGACTTGCATCTGCTTTATTATCTCAACTTCACTCACTTAGAAAGTGTACTTAAGAGTTTACATTAACAATATACAGCTAAGTGCTTATTAATTGATATTATTAGTGTTTTTCTTAAATTTCGCTAACAAAGTCTCACTTAAAATGCATCGTTTATTTAAAGCTTTTAGCGCGTACTTTGAACATGCTCACAATTAAATATCGAATTAAAAGCATTGCTTGAGTTCATTTAAACAAATGAATATATTTTCATAAAAATAATGATTATTTAAAGATAACAACTCTTTATACATAACAATAAATAAATCTAAACAGGGAGTTTCAGCAGCGTGAGCTTACATAGCGCGAAAGGAAAAAAGAAAATTGGAACCTGGTCAAAACTAGTCGCCTTATGCACTAAATCAATGGGCGGGTATTATCGCTCTAACGGCACTGTCGTTCGCAATATTGCAGCCGGCAAAATCAGCGATGATGAAGACGCTATTTTTGTTGAAACCAACGTTGAATTTGCCAATATCACCGAACGAACCCATGCTCGAATTCGCCACCAAGAAACCCAGCGACAAGAAAATATTGAAACAATTTTATCCATTGTTTCAAGCTTGATTGGTGAAAAAGCACCGATACAATCAGTTGACCCTGACTGGACAAATATTTTCTTTCATTACGCACAAAATGTGAGCAATAAAAACATGCAGAGCCTTTGGGCGCGAGCCATGGTCTGTGAACTCAAGCGCCCGAGTTCAATTTCAAAACGTAGCCTTAACTTTTTATATCACTGTGATATTTGGGAAATTACTGCTTTCAAGAAAGTGGCTAACTACGCATTTATTGGCGGCAATGGCCATCCATTTATCTTCCGCACCAAAAAAGACCTGCTCAACAAGGATGATATTTTTACTGAAACACGCCTGCTTTCCCACTGCATTAATGCCGGTATGATTACCTCTGAGCCCAAAGATTTAGTTGTAGGTTTTCATTTTTCTTATAACAAGAAAAAGCATTTCATTGATCATGAGTCGAGCTCTTTCGGTCAGAGCGTTGGCTTCTATCAACAATCTTTTACCAAAACAGGCAGTGACATTATGAAACTTCTTGGCGGGCTTGAAGCCATCCCCTCCTCTAACATGCATCGCAAATTAGTTTGGGAATATCTTTCTGACTTTGTTGAAATTGAAACAGAGCATGAAACTGATGAAGTAATGGCTGGTTAGGTTTAGATAAAGCCCTTAGCACATACAAAAGTACATATAAGTCAGGGCAATATAGCGACCGACTTGATTTGCGCCCAGACAGTCAGCTTTGGCGATAAAGCAAGATAATCAACCGAGCGGCGCGTCAGCCTTGAAATAAGTATACTGCTGCCCATTTTCAAGCGCACCAATGCCATCGCATCGTCGATATCATCAACAACGTCAATTACTTCAGCCGGTAAGCTATTCAATATACTGCTATCTTGTGGCGTCAAAGATAAACTCACATCTTTTGCGAGAATTCTTACCCTCAACTGATCACCAATAATAAGGTGATTATCTTTTACCCATAATTCACCACCCGAAAATTGCGTCAACATAAGATGCCACTTAGAGTCTTTTTCTAAGATTTTAGCTTTTAAAACCACACCTAAGTCATTAGCAAGTGTTATTGGTAAATCAACTCTCGATAATATATCTTGCAAGTCACCATCAGCAACGACCCTGCCTTGATCCATCAAAACGATGTAATCCGCAAGCCTGGCGACTTCATCAAGTGAATGTGTAATATAAATAATGGGGATATTGCACACTTGGCTCAGGCGCTCCAAATAAGGCAATATCTCTTGCTTACGCTTATAGTCAAGCGCCGCTAAAGGCTCGTCCATAAATAGGATACGTGGCCGTCTGAGTAAAGCGCGGGCAATGGCGACACGCTGTTTTTCTCCACCTGAAAGTGATGCGGGGTATTGAGCAAGCAAATCCCCTATACCTAAAAGCTCGATAACGTGCTGGTAATCGATAAAATCAGCAGATTGAGAAAACCTACCAACTCTTTTTAGAACATAATCAAGATTACCTTTTACTGTCAAATGGTCAAATAAACTCGCTTCTTGAAAGACCACACCTTGCTGACGAGCGTGCACTGACTCAAAGTGTGATTTGTCCTGCCAGATGAGATCACCAATTTTAAATTGACCTGAGTTTACTTTTTCCAAGCCTGTCATGCATCTCAACAAACTTGTTTTACCACAACCCGACTCGCCAAATATAGCCGTCACACCTTTTGCAGGCAGATTGATTGAAACATTTAAAGAAAAAGGCTTAATGCCTGACTGTTGATAATCAAGCTTGAATTCAGCATGAATTAGTTTTTCTGCAGGCTCACTCACTTGAATTTCCCGCTATTAATAAATAGCCCTTGTTTGGGCTTAAAAAAATACAAAAGCAATAACACACAAAATGAAAAACCAATCATGACGACTGATAAAGTATGTGCACTGGCATAATCCAGGCTTTCAACATGTTCATATATCTGTACAGAAACCACCCTGGTCTCTCCGGGAATATTACCACCAATCATTAAAATAACGCCAAATTCACCGACTGTATGGGCAAAACATAAGACTGACGCTGTAATAAAACCAGGCATGGCTAAAGGAAGAACAACGGAAAAGAAGGCATCAATGGGGCTAGCCCCCAAAGTAAGGGCTGCTTCAACAGGTCTATCGCCTACCGCTTCAATAGCATTTTGAATAGGCTGAACAGCGAAGGGCAAAGAATATAAAACAGAAGCAAAAACCAGCCCCCAAAATGTAAAGGCTAAGGTACCTAAATTAAGCGCCTGAGTAATTTCACCCAATGGGCCCGCTGGCCCCATCGCAACCAATAAATAAAAGCCAAGTACGGTTGGTGGCAAAATCAGTGGTAACGCAACAATAGCGGAAATAGGTGCCTTAAAAATAGAGCGTGTTTTAGCTAGCCACCACGCGATGGGAGTACCAATAATAAGCAAAAGCAGTGTAACAATGCCCGCTAATTTGCAAGTTAAGATGATTGCTTGCCAATCAGCAGGAGAAAGCCACATTAGTGTAAGCCACCTTTATTCAAACCAAACTCTAGCGTTGTTGTCTCTATCACGACAGACTGATAACCATAAGCCTCAATTTTACTACGTACTTCTGAGGACTGAAGATAGTACATCATTTTTTTTGCCAGTTTATTATTCTTAGCTGCCTTTAAAGTCACTGCATCTTGCTTAATACCTGAGTATAGTTCGGGTGGGATTACCCAAGCGGAACCTGACACTAAACGACCACGTTTCCATACTTGAGACTTCGCGACAAAACCCAAGTCTGCATTTTTGGTTTCTACAAACTGATAGGTTTGTGCAATATTTTCACCCTGAACCCACTTTGAACGAGAAGCGTCTAAAATACCAAGCTGAGCTAAAACCTGTTCAGCCGCTAAACCATAGGGTGCAAGTTTAGAGTTTGCTAGAGCTAACTTATTAAACGCTGATTTTTTTAATATATCACCACTATTATTGATTAGATCCGAGTTGGCACTCCATAAAACCAAACTACCGACTGCATAGGTAAAGCGCGTTTCAGGAATCGCCAGCCCTTCTTTAACAAGCCTTAATGGCTTATCTTGATCTGCGGACATAAAAATATCAAAAGGTGCACCATGCTTGATTTGAGCGTAGATTTTACCTGATGAACCTGAAACTAAAACAACCTCACTACCCAGATTAAGGCGTTCAAAATCAGTTATTAACGCTTCGAAGACGAGCATAAAGTTTGAAGCAACAGCAACCGTAATTTTCTCTGCATTAACCCTAGCCACTAAGAATAGTGATAAAATTAACAACAAAAAAACGCTATGCTTCAGTTGATACACAATATGATATCCATCCCTCTACAAGAACCTTATTGTGATCGAAAGAAAAAACATCAACAACAGGAAAAGTCATATACAAAGCCATATACTGATCAATAGATAAATTTCATATCTTTATAGGCAAGGAAAATATTAGATGGTTTCAATAATAAGAGAGAGTATATTTAAAAAGACATGGTACCAGTGGGCGGACTCGAACCGCCACGTCCCGAAGGACAAGGGATTTTGAATCCCTCATGTCTACCAATTTCATCACACTGGCACAGATGGCGGGATTATACGCAAATCATTAAAATGTTCAAGGCTAAACTACTTAGATTCAAGTATTTTTATTTCAAACGATCCTTCATTCATATGTTTTAATATAACAGATCTTGCCTGCCCTTCTTCACTTGCCGGAATATCGATAGTAGAAGATGATTTAAGATTCTCCGCCGTTGTATTAATCAATAAATAACGTTCATCTAGCTCCAATGTTTGACTTAAAGAAAAAATACCCTGCAGGTAAGCATGAGTCGTCCAAGTTTCATCCTGGAACTTCAACAAAGGGCCCGTCATTATTCTAAGTGGCTCTTTATCTTTATTAAGCGTAATTAATTGTGGAAAAAAAACACCCATCTCAATATTCTTCTGAGAATGCTTTCTAACAAAACTCCTTATCCGAAGAGGGATAGACTTGGCATTTAAATCAGGCAATCTAATTAAAATAAATCGACTATCGCCCTCAGAGAAGCGATAAGGCAGATTTTCATCTGTTAAAGTAAAATAGTATGATTCACCAAACTGTATATCCGGCGTATTGATATTAGGTAAGTCAGAGCAGCAACGCTCTGAGAATTTTTTAAAATAGCTAACAAATGAGTTCGAATTACCTTGCAATATACTTAAAGCAACCGGATCAGCTTCGGTAGGTAATGAGATTTCTGATGATGCTTTGCCATATACTTTAGCTTCAGTAAATTTTATTTTGGGATTTCGCTCTTGAAACAAAATTTCTTTGACTAAAGTCGGATCATAAAACACATTTCGTGTTATCCCATCTTCATCAACAGTAACATAGTAAGGTGATTTTTCTTTATCTACTTGACTACCAGAACGCAGTAAGGTCTCGGAGTCAACAAAGTCATCTGGATTAACTTCAGTCGCATCATAATTTGAAGGCTTGCCATCATTTTTTTTCAAGGCATTCAAAACCCGTTGTTTTTCTGCCGCTTCAGCTTCGAGATATTTCCTCTCAAATATACTTAATTTTTTGGGCTCTTTCTCTTTCTCTTTCTCTTTCTCTTTCTCTTTCTCTTTCTCAGAATTTAGCGCTGTTGATGATATGTCTATTTTTTTAGCCGAGTAATTACCAAAACTATCGCGTTCTACTGAATAACGCTCAGAATAAGAAAATGGTGAAGCCATTAGCAAGACTGCTGCTATAGCGCTTACGAAGAAATGAACTTTATTGAAAACAGGCATATATAATTTGCCTAGAATTTACGGTTAAACGAAATACCAAAGCCAAAAATACGGCTGGTAAACTTAACATCTAAACCAGCATAAGGGTTATAAATTACGTTAGTCAGGTTTGTACAATTTAAATTACAGCTCGTATTAGAAGGGATATAATCTGTAGACTGCATATAAAACAAGCTAGCGTTGACATCAGTTCGCTTATCCCACTTATAACCAAAACCTGTTCCCCACAGCTTCATATCACCCAATGGTATAGGGCCAAAAACATCCTTCCCAACAGGTGATGTTCGAAGTTCAAGTCCAAAGCGAACGTCTAAACGAGAATTCACATGATGCGTTAAACCAATACCGTAATGCCAAGTATCTCTTAAACCAACAGGGAGTGTTAGCGTTGTATCTGTCACCAAACCAGAAAGTAATCTAGCTGTAGATAATAACTCTAAACGGCGATCAAAACGAAATGTAAATTCATCCCACTGACTCCAATCTGTCCAGGTTGCATCGGCATTGAGTGTATAATCTGGCGTCAAGCGAACCCGAAAACCTGTCTTGAACATTTGCGGTGTCGTTAGGTCCATCGAAATATTACCTGACTCTCTTGGCACCCCTCGCGGTAAACCTAATATCGCGGCAGTGATAGCCCCTATAATTGACGCGTTAAAACCATTCCAGAAGGCAGTCCATTCATCGGTATAGTCCATCAAGAACTTACCTTTGAGCTCCATTTCAGCTTCACTAGTATAGGATGCGCCCCATGAGAACCAGTCAGTAGGCTCCCATAAAACCCCTAAATTATAAGTTGCCGATAAGGTCTCTTGCATATCTATATCAATTCGACCTACATTATCCCACGGGCCAATATTGCCCTGACACATAGACAAAAACGGCTGCAAAGGGTCACGACGCTGACCGATTGGTTTATCGAACTCACAGGCAAATGCATCCTGCAAAATTTCTACAACAGCAATTAATAAGTTAGGTGCGCGGTTATTCTGGGCAATATAAAACCCTTGGTGACTAAGCTGAATACCTGCGCCAATTGACCACTCATCATTAATTTCATAACCAACCGCAGGGGAAAAATAAGTATAGCGCTGAACCGTTGCTTCTTTAGCCAAAAACTTGCCTGGATTTTCATCATCCTTAAAAAAGTTACCGGCAAAGGCCATATAATTTTTATTTGCAAAAGTAAATTTTGAACCTGGAGGATTAACTGAAAAACCTATTTGTGGTGGTAATAACGTTGGACCATTCCAAACCCATTGCTGTAAACCAAAGCCAGGCAAATACAAGGCCAACTTATTGGTATGACCTGCGCCAACACCATCCCCACCCACAACAGGATCACGAGGAACTGTTGGGTCATAGGTATTAAAACCCGTACCTTCAAGGCCAAACAGCTGATAATCATCTGGCGCATAAAAATCATTATCCAAGTCGGCGCCAATAACAAATTGGTCAACTTCGAAATTGCGCCCTTTTAAACGCGTTAAACTCGCAGGATTATGATAAACAGCAGAAATACCAGGATTAACATCGGCAACCATAGCGTTACCCATCGACATCGCTCTTACATCGATAGAAATACCATTTGCCAGTTGCGCCAATAATTGAGGCGGAAAAACAAGCGTTCCAATCAGTAATAATGCAGTTAATTTCTTGATCTTCCTAGGAAGCAATCTCACAACTCATATCCTTTCAGAATTATTGAATAACTACCAAGTAAAGGCACCAATATTGATAGGATAAGATACCCCCATATTTAGGTCTGAAGCATCTTCAGTTAGACCGAAACCAAAACTGACATTCATGATGGTTTTTGGGTCAATCCGGATACCTAAAGAGAAATTCATTGAACCATTTATTGAGTCAGGAGAAGATGCAGGGGGACCACCGTCATTAAAGAATAATGTCGTCTCGGTACTATAGCCAATCTGGGTGGAAATACTTAATGAAGTGTCGTATGACAAAGAATAAGAAAAACCACTTGAAAAGGAAAAGCTTTGGCCCTGCTGGACTGTTTTCAAAATACGCCCACCACGAACTTGATTTAAGCCATTTTGCTCAAAGGAATAGTTAGAGCTTAATGAACCAAACAGAACAACCGGATCTAGCACTTTAGAAATACTCAAGCCACTAGAAACAGAATAAGTACCGCTACCCGTGGATAGTCTATCACCAACCGTTATTTCATATGGGCTAACACCCGTTTTAGTGCTCAATGTACTATTTATAGTAACGGTAGCTTTCCCGGGTACATAAGGGAATGGCTGCCAACGCAAACTAAAACTGACATCTCCCCAGTCAGTTACAGATAGAGATTGTTGAGTATCATAACGCGTTGATAAAGGCAGCCTGGCATTCAAGGTCAAGTTATTTAATAAACCATAATCAAAACTAAATGTATTAGTAAATGAATGAGTGGCGGAAGGATTAACATCTAGGTTTCGAACAACGCTATTTTGAATATCAATGTCGATGCGAGAATCTGATATATACGAATAATCCAGTGAATAAGTTAAAGACTTCCCGCCGGACTTCAGTAATGAATAATTTTTTTCAGCAGCTTGAAAAACCTCCTCCAACTGCCTCGTGGTATCAGCATCGTCAGACTTTTTTGTCAAAGCATCACGTGCTTTATCAACATTTGTTTCTTCTGCTGCCTGAACACTCGAAATAAAGAGCACTGCAGATGCCAGAATGACGACTCTGAAGATCCAAGAATTCATTATTTTTTCCTTCTGTCCAAAAAATATTTCATTAATTCACTCATACCCGTTACCAACACTAATTCACTATAAACAACTAAATTTAACAATTTGATAAATAATTAGTTACGACGATAGTGTAAAAATTTAGTTGCATTGCCTGCCCCTGAAGCTGTGTCGTCAGGAATCCTATTTTTCTGTCTTTCTACTGCATTCTGCAATCTATACTCGAGCATTTCCTGATAATCAGGTATATGTTGAAATGCCTGTAAAGATAATGTTTGGTCATCGATATATCTCAGATCTTCTTCCCTTAACTCCAAACCATCAATAGGTTTGGTATTACCTGGAAAAACAACAAACAATACATTTTGATCCCAGGCTTCTTTAAATCGTTCAACGGTAAATGTTAGATTCCCCTGGGATGGATCAGCTATAAATACACGATCATCTTTAATCGTTTTAACAACCACAAAATGTTTAAACCCTGCGTAATGTATTGGAACAATAGCCGGATGATCTAGCTCAATTAAATCCTTTAGCTCAGCTTTAAACCCACCTGCCGGAAAACCTAAAGCCGTGACAAGGCGTTTCATATCTAACATCGAAAAACCACGACGATCTACAATGCGATCACTTTCACCATAATGAAGTAAGCCTTCCATCACCTGTCGTTCTTGGAAATTTCTGCCTAAATAATGCTCAAGAACTGTTGTCAGTGCAGCGGAACCACAACTGTAATCGTACGCCTGCCTAACTATATTTCGAAATTTAACATCCGAGAAGGGCTGAACAATGACGCGCTCATATATAAATGTTTCACCATTATTTATGTCGACATTATAATGAATAATGCCCGGATCCTGCGGCTCAATTTCTTTAAATTGATGCAACAGATTAACCAGTAATAAAGATGCTGCCGTTACAAGAACCATACTTTCTGCTTGCCTTAAATTTCCATGTTTAATAAGCAGCCAATTGATTGAGCCACAAAAATTAAAGCCTGATCAACAAGTCATATAAACCATTTTTTTAGTTACGTAAAGATACATTAAATAGTCTTTAGGTAAAGATAACCAGTACTCAAAATATTGTCTGAAGCCTACAGCCGAATCAATTATAAAAATTAAAACGAGGTATAAAAAAAGAGGCCGAAGCCCCCTTTTTTATTTATTTTGTTTTATTTCTTCGCTCAATTTCAGCTGAATCCAGAGCAACTTTTTGATAATTTTGATAATCAGCCGCACCAAAAGTATCGCCGATCATATTTGATATTGAAGCTTTTTCTAAGGCATTTATTTCAGAAACATCCCCATCAGTCACTTTCGTTAGCCGCACGACAGCATAATCACCATCAAGAACCTCATAACCTTGCCATTCATTTTGCTCTGCCATTGCTTTAGGCATAGTGAATATCTGCGTAACAACTTCACGATTTAACATAATATTATCTCGACGAACCTCGTCATATTCTTTCCAGTTAAGCCCCATATTCTCAGATACATCAGCTGCAGACTCACCACCCTTAACTCGCTCGATAAAGGTATCACCAACACTTTTAGCATAGCTTGATGACTTACTGTGCTTTAATTCATTTCTGATAACTTCTTTAACAGCATTCAAGCTTTGCAAACTTTCTTCTTGATAGTTCTCAACTCTAAATACGACAGCATGACCATCAGCAACTTCAATCAACTCGCTATTATGCTTTTCAAAAACCAACTCATCTGAAAATAAGACTTTTTGAATTTTTCGATTTGAGAACAAAGGATGCTCTGTGTTAGCTGACACACCAGCCAATGATCCAACAGGCAATTCCAAAACATCAGATACCTCGGCAAGATCTGACGATGAATAAGTAATATCTGCAAGCCTTTCGGTTAATTGGGCGTACAACGCATCAACCTTTTGCTTGGTTAATCGAGATACCAACATTTCTCTCATCTCATCAAAAGCAGGAATACTGTTAGCATCTATCTGATCAAGCCTTATCAAGTGATAACCAAATTCTGTTTTTATAGGCGCAGAAACCTCATCAAGCGACAGAGCAAACAATGCTTCTTCAAAATCGGCAACATACACACCTTTGGCAGACAGACCCAGGCTGCCACCGTTTTGTGCAGAACCCTCATCTTCAGAGTACGCTTCTGCCAATTCAGCAAATTCAAGGCCTGCTTTAAGCTTTTCTTGAATTTCACTAATTGTTTCAAGTGCTTTTACATCATCCGTTTCATCATCTATTTTGATCAGAATATGTGACGCTGCTCTCTGCTCTTCACCCTGAAAATCAGCTTTTTCAGTCTCATAAAGCTTTTGTAAATCTTCCTCTAATATCTCGACCTGACTTTCTAAGTCAGCCCGTTTCAATTCTACAAAAGAAACCTCAACACTCTCAGGTTTCTTAAACTCGGTTTTATGAAGCTCAAAATAATCGGCAACTTCATCATCACTTACAGCAATAGATTTAAGGTAATCACTTTTGAAAATCGATGCCATTCCAAAACTACGCGTCTGGCGATCCAGAGCAATAATTTCATCTATTTCGTTATCAAGTACAAATGCTGAAGCGATCAAACCAGATCTGGCCTGACCCAATATAAATTGAGATTTTAGTGAGTCCCGATAGGCCTGCAGCGTTAATCCGGCATTACGTAAGAGCGACTGCATTCTTTCATTGCTGAACTGACCATCAAGCTGAAATTGTTCAACATTGCGAATATAGTTATCTACGGCCATCTCAGAAACGAATAATGCTTTCTCGTCAGAATCCTGAACTAGAATTTCTTCATTGATCATACCTTCAAGCACTGAGCTTCTAAGTAGACCTTCATCAATTAAATCAGGATCAGCTTCATCCCCCATTTGCGATAAGATTTGACGACGTTTTCCTTCTACCGCTCTTAGAAAATCTGACTGAAGAATCTCTTCCCCATTTACTGTTGCGACTTCAGGTTCACCGCCTAAACCACCCACTATTGATTCAACACCAAATAATGCAAAAACGACTACAATCAAACCCACAATCATTTTTGCAACAGTGCCTTGTGAGTTTTTACGAATATCCTGAAGCATGCCTTTTAAATTCCTAATCTTTGAGAGATATTTTTGAGTCTCTTCGCCTCACATTTGTGCATGAAATTATGGCGAGAAGATACGTATTTTTTATAGTTAATATCGAACACTAAACTAAAAACAACTTACTAATACAATACAAAAAGGCGTATTCATCATGAATACGCCTTTTTGTATTTATACATTTGATGAAACCGATCAATTTGAAACGACCCCATCAAAATGCAATCATCAACGATTAACCGTTAACTGCATCCTTTAAGCCTTTACCAGCTTTAAAGCTAGGGATTTTAGCAGCAGCAATTTGAATTTCTGCACCCGTCTGAGGATTACGACCCGTTCTAGCTGCTCGATCTTTAACTGAAAAGGTACCAAAACCAATTAACGTTACTTGGTCGCCACTTTTTAACGCATTTGTTACTGACTCAACAACAGCATCGATCGCTCGACCTGCTGCTGCTTTAGAAATATCTGCAGACTCTGCAATTGCTTCAATTAGCTCAGACTTATTCACACTAAACCCCTTTTAATTTTCTATGTATCACGCTTAATAATTGGGAAAACTATTACAACGCACAATTTATAATTATGTACTCAAAGCCTCAAAAGAAACTTGCGCACAACACCATTATTTTTATTTTATTAAGCATTCAATTTAATAAAATAACTCAATAAAGCCTTAATATTTTGAAAAAAACATAAATATTTATGCCAGATCCAGAAGTATAATTTCTTTTATAAACAAAAATAATGTGATCGCTCGGAGCCCCCTAAAATACTGCTACCTGACGTCAGACTGTTTTATACCAACTCTACGAAAGGCCTGTCAAGCAACCTTGCCGACTAATGTGTATTTATTCTCTCAGATGCGTCTCCAATTGACTTAGAATCATCTTTTTTAGCATTCTCTGCCAATTTATCTTTATGTCGATCACTTTCTGGAGAATAAGCTAAAGCAAGATCTAAGACCTCATCTATCCATTTAACCGGGAATATTTCCAAATCCGACTTAATATTTTCTGGTATTTCCTTCAAATCCTTTTCATTCTCACTAGGGATAATAACTCGCTTAACGCCACCACGATGCGCTGCTAATAGTTTCTCCTTTAAACCACCAATCGCCAACACTTGCCCTCGTAACGTTATCTCTCCAGTCATAGCTACATCAGAACGCACCGGGATACCCGTAAACGATGAAACCATAGCTGTACACATAGCTATACCCGCACTAGGGCCATCTTTAGGTGTTGCCCCCTCTGGCACATGAACATGTATATCGTGACTTTCATGATATTCATCATCGATGTAATACCCACTCGCACGACTTCTAACCACGGTCATAGCTGCCTGAATAGATTCAAGCATAACATCACCCAGAGAGCCGGTTCTCACCACCTTCCCTTTACCCTTTACTGCCACACACTCAATCGATAGCAACTCACCCCCCACCTGAGTCCAAGCCAAACCTGTTACCTGACCGACTCGATCTTCCTCATCAGCCACACCAAAACTAAATTTATGGACACCTAGATATTTTTCAAGATTTTCATCTGAGACAAGCACACCTTTCAGGGTTTTATCTTCCAAAACCTCTTTAACTACTTTACGACAGATTTTGGCAATTTCTCTTTCAAGCCCTCGCACCCCGGCCTCTCTCGTATAATATCTAACGATATCCCTTATAGCCTGCTCAGAAACCTCTAACTCATTAAGCTTAAGGCCATTATCTTTAATTTGTTTTGGCAACAAGTAGCGCGTCGCTATATTCAACTTCTCATCTTCTGTGTAACCAGGAATCCGGATAATTTCCATTCTATCCAATAAAGCAGGAGGGATATTCATAGAGTTTGATGTACATACAAACATCACATCTGATAAGTCATAATCAACCTCGAGATAATGATCATTAAATGTATGGTTTTGAGCTGGGTCCAATACTTCAAGCAACGCTGAGGATGGGTCTCCGCGGTGATCCGCACCTAATTTATCAATTTCATCTAATAGGAAAAGTGGGTTTTTTACTTTTACCTTCGCTAGTTTCTGTAACAATTTACCCGGCATCGAACCGATATACGTTCTTCGATGCCCCCTTATTTCAGCCTCATCACGCATACCACCCAGCGCAATCCGAGTATATTGGCGATTCGTTGCTTTAGCGATGGACTGCCCCAATGACGTTTTACCAACGCCAGGCGGCCCAACTAAACATAACACAGGGCCTTTAATCTTTTTAACTCGACTCTGGACAGCAAGATATTCAACAATCCGGTCTTTTATTTCATCAAGCCCATAATGATCAGCATCCAGAATTTCCCGGGCTTTGACAATATCGTGCCTAACCTTACTTTTCTTTGTCCACGGCAGACTCACTACCCAATCGATATAACTTCGAACCACAGAAGCTTCTGATGACATAGGCGACATCATTTTTAATTTTTTGAGCTCAATCTCGACTTTCTTCTTTGCTTCTTCGCTCAAGCCAGCTGCTTGGATTTTATTTTCTAATTCCTCAAACTCGCTACCATTTTCATTGATGGAACCCATTTCTTTCTGAATAGCTTTCATTTGCTCATTCAAATAGTATTCACGCTGGCTTTTTTCCATTTGCTTTTTTACGCGACCGCGAATGCGCTTTTCTACCTGGATCAGATCTAATTCACCTTCGATGACAGCCAGTAACATCTCGGCTCTCTGAGAAATATTTAGTTCTTCCAGTACATCTTGTTTATCCGCAATTTTTAATTCCAAATGACCTGCAATCGTATCTATAAGCCTGACAGGATCCTGAATACCTGTTAGTGATTGAACAATTTCACTGGGTACTTTTTTACTTAACTTCGCTAGCTTTTCAAATTGCGAAAGTAAGGCTTGAACTAGGTCTTGTAAATCCTGAGTCGCAGGCAGCTCTTCAGCCACTTCACTAATCTCTGCAGACAAATAATTTCCTGTTATAATTTTATCAACATTAACCCTTCGCTCACCTTCAATAAGCACCTTGACTGTTCCATCAGGTAATTTAAGCATTTGCAAAATATTCGCCATAATGCCGACAGAGTAAAGCTCATCTAAACTTGGATCATCATGAACGGCATTTTTTTGTGTTAAAAGAAGCAGCCTTTTATCACCTTCCATTGAAGATTCCAGTGCAAGAATCGACTTTTCTCTCCCCACAAAAAGCGGTATTACCATGTTAGGGAAAACGACGACATCTCGAAGTGGGAGCAATGGAATTGAAGATGACTCTACACCAGGATTACTTGTCTCGACAGGACCTGCCTCATGATTCTCTGCACTGTCTTTATCTTTATCTGTCATACCCACATCTCCTACAAAAAATTCTTTCCACTTAATTGGGGTTATTTTTTCTAAATACAAGCCATAAAAATAGCATGGCAAAAAAAAAGCCATGAATTTGATTCATAGCTTTTTTATATTATGCCTAAAACGTTGCATTAACCAACAATGCTCACTTTTATTAATTTAGCTCTCTGGTAGCGCTTTTGCCGGCTTATCATTATTTTCATAAATCTTTATCGGCTCAGACTCTCCTGTAATACACCCTTCATCGATCACAATTTTGCTAACACCTTCATCAGAAGGAATATGATACATAGTATCTAACAACACATTTTCTAATATAGACCGCAAGCCACGAGCACCCGTCTTCCTCTCCATTGCCTTTCTGGCAACAGCACGAAGCGCCTCACCTCTAAAGTCAATTTCAACGCCTTCCATTTCAAAGAGTTTCTGATACTGTTTCGATAATGAGTTTTTAGGTTCAGTCAAAATCTGCATCAACGCATCCTCATCTAACTCAGTTAAGGTTGCAATAACAGGTAAACGACCAACAAACTCAGGAATCAAACCATACTTAACCAAGTCTTCAGTTTCTACATCTTTTAATGTTTCGCCCATTTTACGCTTAGAATCTTTGCTCTTGACGGTAGCACCAAAACCAATGCCACCCTTCTCAGAGCGATCACTAATAACCTTGTCCAAGCCCGCAAAAGCACCGCCGCAAATAAATAACATATTTTTAGTATCTACTTGCAAGAATTCTTGCTGCGGATGCTTTCGACCACCTTGTGGAGGAACAGAAGCAACTGTACCTTCTATAAGTTTAAGCAAAGCCTGCTGAACACCTTCACCCGATACATCTCTGGTAATTGAAGGGTTATCGGACTTGCGAGAAATTTTATCTATCTCATCAATATAGACAATTCCACGCTGTGCTTTTTCAACATCATAGTCACATTTTTGAAGCAATTTCTGAATAATATTCTCGACATCTTCACCAACATAACCAGCTTCAGTAAGCGTCGTTGCGTCTGCAATAGTAAATGGCACATCCAATAAACGCGCTAAAGTCTCGGCTAATAAAGTTTTACCACTTCCTGTAGGGCCAATTAATAAAATATTACTTTTACCCAGCTCTATATCAGACTTAGGGGATTCAAACTTCAAGCGTTTATAGTGATTATATACAGCAACCGACAAAACAACTTTCGCCCGCTCTTGACCAATCACATAATCATCTAAAGTCGCTTTTATTTCATGAGGCACAGGTAGACGATCACTTCCTTTCTCGGAAGCTGACTCCTGCACTTCTTCTCTAATAATATCATTACAGAGGTCGACACATTCATCACAGATAAATACTGAGGGCCCGGCAATTAACTTGCGAACTTCATGCTGGCTCTTTCCACAAAAAGAGCAGTAAAGCAGCTTTCCGTTATCACCACTTTTACCGTTTTTCTCGTCGGTCATTGGACTTCCTATAACTTTTACAGCTTCCCAGCGTATCTGGAATGCCTAATTTCTTAACATCTAATTCTTATTTATAGATATTAGCATCTAGTTTATGAATCAAACACTCAATAAACAATAACTTTTTATTTAAACGTAAACTAGAACTCAGAAAAACTATGATTCTGCTGATGGACGCTTATCTATCACTGAATCAATCAAACCGTAATCAACCGCCTCTTTACCGTCCATAAAATTATCACGATCAGTATCTTTAGCTACGCCCTTAATATCGCGCCCGGTATGTTCAGCCATAATTTTATTTAGCTTGTCACGTATCGTTAAAATTTCTTTTGTGTGAATTTCTATATCGGAAGCCTGCCCCTGATAACCACCCAAAGGCTGATGAATCATCATTCTAGAATGAGGCAAACAATGCCTTTTACCTTTCGCGCCACCAGTCAACAACAAAGCCCCCATACTACAAGCCTGACCTATACATAACGTAGATACATCCGGCTTAATAAATTGCATGGTGTCATAAATAGACATGCCAGCAGTCACCGAACCACCCGGTGAATTGATATATAAATGTATATCTTTATCTGGATTCTCAGACTCAAGAAACAACAACTGAGCAACAACCAAGTTAGCCATATGATCTTCAACCTGGCCCACCAAGAAGATCACTCGTTCCTTTAGAAGACGCGAGTAAATATCGAAAGATCGCTCTCCGCGCGCTGTCTGTTCGATAACCATTGGAACTAAGCCACTATTTGTAATTATATCTGAACCTTGTCCCATCATATTTTGGTATTTCATACTCACTTAATTCCCCTATCTAAATACTTGACTATACAATCTAAAGGCAAATCTCATTAATTCAAGCTCTATTCAAAAAAAGACTTTCATTACTACGAAATTTAATTTCAACCGCCTAAATTAAAAACAGCCAGTATTAAACCGGCTGTTTTCAGTGTAGCTTAAAAAAATAATTACTTTAGAAAATACGTATCATTTTTCCGTTTAAGATTACCTGTTATGCTTTCGCTTCAGGCTTCACCGCATCTTCATAAGTCATTTTAACTTTCTTTACTTTCGCTTGAGCGGTTACCAATTCAACAACCGCATCTTCAAGTACAACCGCTTCAACCTGCGCTTTATTATCTGGCTGCGAATAATGAGCAATGACCTCTTCAGGGCTTTCATATGCAGATGCCAGCTCTTGAATTTTAGCATCAACTTTGTCCGCGTCAGCTTTAAGATCACTTCCTTTAACAATCGCTGCAAAAATCAACCCCGTCTTAACACGACTCTCAGCTTGATCCTTAAATAACTCTGATGGCAATTTCGACGGATCTAATTGCTGACCACCACCAAATTGCTGAACTGCTTCTTGCTTCATACGATCAATTTCTTGCTCAACCATTACACTAGGGATGGCAACATCATTTTGCTCGCTTAATGCAGTTACTAACTGCTGCTTAAGTTTATTTGAAACAGATTGATTAAGCTCTCGCTCCATATTCTTAACAACTTCAGCCTTAAAGCTCTCTTCTGTTTTGCAGTCTACGCCGTATTTTGTGAAAAATTCTTCATCCATTTCCGGCAAAACAGTATCTTCAACAACCTTGACATCTACTTCAAACTTAACATCTTTACCCGCCAACTCTTCATTGGTGTAATCTTCCGGGAAAGTTAAGTTAAGCTCGACACTCTCACCTGCTTTGGAGCCAACCAAGCCATCTTCAAAGCCTGGAATCATCTGACCAGAACCAAGAGTAATCTTTTGCTCCTTGCCCGTACCACCCTTGAAAGCTTCGCCATCCATATAACCTACAAAATCCAAAGTCAAAAGATCTTTCTTTTTAGATTTACGCTTAACTGACTTCAAGACGCCATGCTGACGCCTTAAAACCTCAATCATTTCTTTGATATCTTTTTCTTTGATCTCTGTTTCTGGCTTTTCTAACTTGATCCCTGAAAAATCAGTTATCTCTAGCTCAGGATAAACCTCAAATACAGCAATAAACTCTAAATCCTCACCTTCTTCCATTGATTTAGGTTCAAATTTTGGGTAACCGATAGGGTTTTGTTTTTCTTGCGTTAACGCCTCAACATAAGCATCACGCATCACCTCACCAATAACTTCTTGGCGCACAGACTGACCATAGCGTTTCTGAACAACTTTAACAGGCACTTTACCCGGCCTAAAACCATTAATTTTTACCGTTTTAGCTGTCTTCTGCAGACGTTGCGCCACCTCTTGATCTACTTTTTCAGCGGGTACACCAATCGTCATTCGACGCTCAATAGGAGACGTGGTTTCAACAGAAACTTGCATGGAAATTCCTCAATTTTTACAGTTGTTTGTAACAAGCTAGCAATAAAGCTACCCCTATTCGTGGGATATGTGCCTGCTATAGAAATAATGGGGGTGGAATATTAAGAGTACAAAGAAAAGATAGCAAGTATTTTGCATACTATTTGAGTAACAAATCGCACAAAAGCATGCTTTGAAAACTTGGATTAGCTAAATTATTAGAAATATACTGTGTAATGGCTTGAGAACATCAAGCATTGATTAATTGACATGGTGCGAAAGGAGAGACTCGAACTCTCACATCCTAAGATACTGGAACCTAAATCCAGCGCGTCTACCAATTCCGCCACTCTCGCATGGTCAATTCTTTTCGAACTTTATAACATTTTAAAACGTTGCATATAACATCGTTTAAAATTGGGGTGGGCGAAGGGGATTGAACCCTCGACCGCAGGAATCACAATCCTGAGCTCTACCAACTGAGCTACGCCCACCACTACTTTTACTTTCAAGGACACGTTACCACTCATAGAATGGCGCGCCCGGCAGGATTCGAACCTGCGACCCACGGCTTAGAAGGCCGTTGCTCTATCCAACTGAGCTAC
>CAXBDA010000026.1:0-43378 GCA_963974595.1 uncultured Oleiphilus sp.
TTTAATATATAGTCATCACCGTCTTGGTGCAGTTTTTGTAGATCACCGTATCTTGACCATGAATACTCAATATCTTCTCTGGCTTTCTTTTTACCTCTTACAAACTTACTGTTATTTTCAATATGAAGAGTGATTTCCAGCGTGGCAATTTTTATTTTGGATCGGGAGCCAGGCAATGGAGATGAAGGGTTTTTTTCTAGATGTTTTTTCTGTATCCGGTAAACGCTAGCGATACCAATATCTAGCTTCTTTGCAACAGACTCCCTAGTTAAGCCTTGCTTTATTAACTCTATGACCTCAATGGACTTGGCACGGGCTGTCGGTTGCCTGCCTTTATATTTGCCATCCTTTTTTGCTTTGGCTATACCTTCTAGCTGTCGCTCCCTGCGAAGATTAGTTTCAAACTCAGAAAATACGCCAAGCATATCGAAAAAAGCTTTACCGGCAGCGCTTGATGTATCTATTGGTTGTTCAATGGCTTTTAAAAAAATTCCATTTTCTGAAAGTTCATGAACCAGGTTCTGGAGGTCTCGAAGGCTTCTTGATAGTCGGTCTATTCTGGTAATGATTAATGTGTCACCTTCTCGCAAATAATCCAAACAAGCTTCAAGCTGATCTCTCCCGTCTGTTTTTGTTGCGCTTCGCTTCTCTGCAAATATTTTTTTACATCCGGCACCTTTTAAAGCCTGTCTTTGCAATGTTAGATCTTGATCAATTGTTGAAACCCTTGCATATCCGACTATTGCCATCAGTTTTCTCTCTTATAATAAATTAATATCATATACATCTAAAGGTAGTGATAGATTACTATCATAAATTAATATGAAAGCTATATGATAGTAATAATTATAGATATCGCGACTATCATATAGGTATACCATATTGATAGATTGAAATATCCGCATTTTACGGATAATATATATTTTATTCATAATACGTAAAAGGTGTAATTATGGCTCAGGTAACATCTGGTGAAATACAAAAAGAGTTTGGCCGATATCGGTCGATTGCTCATCGAGAAGCGGTTGTAATCACAAACCATGGAAGAGAAGACTTGGTTCTTCTCTCTGCCGAAGAATATCGCCGACTTCAGGAATTAGAAGAGAGAGCATTCCATATTTCTGACTTAACTGCTGATGAGCTTTCCGGCCTATCCGAAGTAGTTATTCCAGCTGAAGCAAAACTTTATAATGAAGAAATGAAATAAATGGCGACAAAGATTCCTGAAGCTGGCCACGTTATTAAATATTCATATCTTTGATGGAACGAGCAAAGAAAAGGTAAAGTAGAGGGGTTGAAAGACCGGCCCTGTAGCGTATTGCTGAACCAAAAGAATGAACAAGGTAAAACAACTTTGTATGTTCTACCTATCACTCATACTCCACCCATCAATCCTGAATTTGGTATAGAAATCCCAAGTAGAACAAAGCAACGTCTTGGGTTAGACGAACAGCGGTCATGGGTTATCACAACTGAATTTAATAAATTTACCTGGCCTGGCTATGATATTCGAAGATTAGAGACTGGCCTCTTCAGTTATGGCGTATTACCTGAAAACCTGATTAAAGAAATTATTAAATCCGTTCAGTTTCATGCTAAAAGCAACAAATCTAATCCTGTTATTAGAGATGATTAAGGTTTAAGTAAATTGTTGGCCGCTATCGCAGCTTAGAGTGTACCACCCCTATTGAGATTAATCCGTTCAACTCTCTAATTCGCAATAAGCTGCAAAATTAGTTCTTTTGTTGGCTCATCAGATTTACGATAGCGGCGCAATAATTCATATTCATCATCTGCCGGTATGAGTTTTTCAATGTGTTCACTTAATTCGACTAAGGAATCGACTAAGTCCGTCTCTTGAGTAAGATTAATACCCGGCAAAGCTAATTGTTTCGCAACAGGCGTCTCTGGCATATCGACAAAAGTCTCAAGAGTGGTGTCTGTTTTAAAACATAGATCCAAGAGGTTTGCCAGACTAGGGTAACAGCGCGTATCAAGTTTCTCCGCTTCCCATGTTTCGACAACAGAGGGGGCGACTAAGCAAAAAGCAGCGATATCTTGTTGAGATAGTCTGCGTTTTTCTCGCATCTCTCTTAGGCGTTGATTAAATTGCTTTAAATACTTCATAAGGCATCATTTGTGGAGAGAATATCGGCTCAATATAGCATTAGTCCTACTAAATTCGTAGGTCTCATCGAAGACTATATTGAAATAAATCATTAATTTACACGTTTAAGAAACAAGTTCACTTTAAGTTTAGCAGATACTTTGCTTCAAAAAGCAGAAAATTTTAATAGCTTTTTTCCCCCTAACACAAGTACTGAAAACCTTATCACCCTGAATAATGAATCAGCTAAGCATCCACCATTAACACTTTAAAGGCAGAGTATGCCGCAGAAGTCCGGTTATCGACCTCCAATTTACTAAAGATTTGTTCTAAATGTTTATTTACCGTACGCGGACTCATAGACAAAATAGTACCAATTTCTCGATTCGTCTTACCTTTACTTATCCAGAGCAGTACTTCTGCTTCTCTGGTAGTGACTTTAAACTTGTCTTTGAGGATTTCAACTTCACAAGGTCTCTCTGGGTCAATGATTCTCAATAAATATTCATCATTACCTGTTTGGCCAATATATTTCAAATGCAACTCTTTAACAGGTGTTTGTACAGTGAGCTCTTTCTCTTTGTTATAGCGTTCATCCAAAATGGTTGTTAGATAAACTGATAACTCAGAGTCTAGCCATGTCGCATTAGCTCCGGTCTGATTAAACAGTTGATGCGCCATGGGCGTAGCCCATAAAAAGTCACCTTTTAGATTGCTAGATATCAAGTATTGGCCGGCAGAATCAAGCGCCGCATAAGCACTGGAAGTTAGCCGTGCATTAGAAAGGTGCGCCTTGATACGAGCAATTAATTGGTCGGCAATAATAGGTTTGGTTAAATAATCCACCCCCCCTACTTCAAAGCCTTTCAGTACACTTTCTGTATCACTTAAGCCCGTCATAAAAATAACGGGAATATGCGCTAAGTCAGGATTTTCCTTTAATCGCCTACAGGTTTCAAAGCCATCCATATTTGGCATAATTGCATCTAACAGAATAACGTCAGGCACAATATTAGCTGCAATCATCAGAGCCTGTTCCCCCTCTAGGGCTACCAGAACTTTAAGACCAGCTTCATCTAACGTGTCATTTAACATGCTGAGTGTTTCAGGCATATCATCTACTATTAATACGACATCCTTGTCTTTCGTGTCGTGATTTGTCATCGGAATCGTCCTAGGGCTTCAATAATGCGTTCGAATTGAAAGCCATTTACCAAAGCATCTATGTGTTCAATAAACGCCATAGAAGCCTGCTTATTTTCTTTCATGGTCTGTAATTTTTGTTGGAGCCCTTTGGCATAACCAATTTCTGAAAAGCGCAGTAATTCTTGTAAATGATGAGAATCCGGTAATTCTTGCAGTGCCGATAAATGATGCACCTTATCGTTGCTCGGCAAATTCCCAGGCATATATTGCCATTCAAGCATAAGATGCTTACCGATTAACTCCATCAGTGTGCGTAAGCGGATTGGCTTACATAAGTAATCATCATGACCTAAATCGTAATCCCCATCGGCATTACCTTCACTCGCATCCGCAGAAACCATAATGATCGGGACGACGGTATTTAGTTGCCTGATTGTTGCCACCGTCTGCCAACCACTCAAACCCGGCATCGCCACATCCATTAACATGATATCGGGTGAACAATCCTCAAGCATTATCAAGCACGTTGAGCCGTCTTGCGCTTCTATCACGTCGAAACCAAGTGGGGCAAGCATATCTGTTATGAGACCACGCGCTGAAGGATCATCATCAACGACCATCACCGTTTTTAAAGCCCCGTGATACCCTTGAATTTCCTGCTTCACTTCTGGAATATCAATCGGCTCTGCAATACTGGATAACATCAAGGAAACCTTGAAGGTGCTGCCTTTATTCGGCGCACTCGTAATCGCAATATCGCCACCCATAATTTCTGTTAAAAGCTTGGTAATCGTTAAACCAAGCCCTGTACCCGACACATGATTCATTCCTGGCCGTCTAATACGTTCAAATGGTGCAAAAATTCTTTCCTGATCCTCAATATCGATGCCTCTTCCGGTATCAGACACTTGAAACTCAGCGACTTGGCTTCGATAGCGAACAGAAAGCTTTACTTCGCCTTCCTCGGTAAACTTCAGGGCATTCGACAATAAATTAATCAAAATTTGCCTAAGGCGTTGCTCATCTGCTTTAACATATTCAGGTAAACGATCTAGACACTGATATGAAAATTGGATGCCTTTAGCCTTTGCCTGTAGCTCAAACATATTCACAATTTGATTCAATAAGGTCTGAATTCTTACTTGGTTAGAATGAAGGTCTAACCTCCCCGCCTCAATCTTCGAAATATCTAAAAGGCCTTCGATTAAATCACCTAAATATTCTCCACTTCGCCTAATGGTACTGACGGCATTGCGCCGATTCACAGGAATATTTGGATCTTTATCTAATAATTGGGCATAACCAAGAACGGCATTCAGTGGTGTTCGAAGCTCGTGGCTAATACCGGTGAGATATCGACTCTTTGCCTGGTTCGCAGCTTCAGCATGTTCTTTAGCAAACTGAAGCGCTTGATCTGTTTTTTCATGCGCTAATATCTCGTCCTCTAAACGATGTGTTTGCTTATTGGTTTCTTCTTCTGCCACTCGGCGACTATCACTAACGAGTACAAAAAGCCACGCCATCACACCGCCAATAATAATTAAGATAAAAGAAACCTTCCAAAGCGCTGTCGCTACAAGGCCACCATCAACATTCGTGTCATAAATAATTTGAAAATAAATGAGCGATAACAGCCCTGCTATCACCAACAAAATTAAAAAGAATAAGCCAAGAAAGTTGCTTACTTTGGTATTCAACATAGAAACAACAGGGCTAGGTAGAATTCGACTTAGTAAAGATAATAATTGCTCCGAGAATTTCGAATGTGTTTTGCATACATCATTGCAGCGCGCATCTAATGAACAACACAATGAACAAATATGCCCCAAATACGCAGGACAATGCGCCATATCCTCAGTTTCGAAGGTATGTTCACAGATACAACATTTAAGCGCTGGCGTTTCATGTGGGTATATAAGACTTGTACGTGCAATATAGTATTTACCCTTGGTATACCAAGCGATAACAGGTGCAAGGATGAAGGTTGTGCCTAAAGTAATGAAGGATGACAGTGCGGCAGCGGTTTCACCAAACGTTCCAAGATGGGCATTCAAACCAATGATCGATGCAACAAGCATTGAGCCCACACCCACAGGGTTAATGTCAAAAAGATGAGCGCGCTTGAACTCAATATGAGCAGGCCTTAAACCAAGCGGCTTATTGATGACTAAATCGGCTACCAAAGTGCCTACCCATGCTAATGCGATAATGGCATAGCCGCCTAATATATCTTCAAGCACTTGATAAATGCCTAACTCCATTAACATCAGTGCGATCACAACGTTAAAGACCAACCAAACGACTCGACCGGGGTGACTATGCGTTAAGCGAGAAAAAAAGTTAGACCATGCAATTGAACCGGCATACGCATTTGTCACGTTAATTTTTAACTGGGATAGAATGACAAAAATACCTGCAAGCGCTAAGGCTAAATCTGGAGAATTCGTAATATAACCGAAGGCAACCAGATACATATGAGCAGGATCAGAGGCATTTTCTGTTTCAATACCATGGCCCAAGGCTAAGACAGCCAAAAATGAACCTGCTAAAATTTTAAGCGCACCAACAATTATCCAACCTGGGCCTCCAGCTAATAATGAAATCCACCAACGTCGCCGTTCTTTTTTATCGAGTTTCGTCTGGTCGTATTCGGGTAAAAATCGTAAAAAGTCAACTTGCTCTCCAATTTGTGCCACAAGCGAGAACATAACTGATGCCGCAGCACCAAAAAGCAGCAAATTGAATTTAGGGCCATCTGGGCTGGGCTCAACTTCATAATCACTCCAACTGGATACAGAGCTAATATCTTGATAAGCAATGAATATAAAAGGCAAAACCTGAAGAATAACCCAAAAAGGCTGAGTCCAGAGTTGGAAGCGACTAATTAAAGTAATGCCATAGGTCACCAGCGGAATAACCACTAAGGCACAGATGACGTAACCAATTGATAAAGGTATACCCAAAGTAAGTTCTAATGCCATGGCCATAATAACGGCCTCTAAAGCGAAAAAGATAAAAGTAAATGATGCGTAAATTAGAGATGTTATTGTTGAGCCAATATAACCAAAGCCAGCGCCGCGCGTCAGCAAATCTATATCAATGCCATAGCGCGCGGCATAGTAGCTGATAGGAACACTAGTCAGAAAAATAATAAGCGCCACAACCATGATGGCTGCCACGGCATTGGTGAAACCATAACTTAGGGTGATTGCCGCACCAATGGCTTCTAGTGCTAAGAAGGAAATTGCCCCTAAGGCGGTATTAGACACTCTGGCAGCAGAAAACGTACGCGCTTTTTTAGCTGTAAATCGTAAGGCATAATCTTCAAGTGTTTGATTCGCGACCCACCGATTGTAATTCCGTCTAACACGGAAGACCTGCTGTTTCGCTTTCATTAACTGTTCTCTATTGGCAGTGGGAAAACATTCCTATACTAGATTCCTATAAAAAAACCTGAATAAGAAAACCAACTATTCGAGCTATAGACTTTAGCGCTTAAGCTCAGCGAACACATGCTCAACTAATTTGATTGAAGCAATAAGCTCGCCATTTCTTTAAAACCAAGAGCTTTTTCTAGCTCATTTTGACGCATACATGACTGTAGCTTGGAATATTTTTCAACCATATAAGTCAAATGACTTACCCCTATGAGCCGATTACTCCATTGTTGAGTTCCACTCAAATCCTGATACTGATCTCGTGACAGAAAGCCAAGGCTTCCGTCTCAAACCGTCTGAAAACCTCACGCTATGTTGGAGAGTATTTATCTCAACTAGTACTGAGTGAATATAAACAAGTGAATGACTCAATGTTTTTATAACAGTAAAGAGGAAGCGACATGACGCACGATAATTCAACATCATTGCAAACGAAAAACATGGGGCTCGAGATGCCCACTAAAAGAAGATCTCTTCTGAAAACCATCGCGGCGCTACCTGTCATGATGATGCTCTCCTACAGCTCACTTTCTGCTGCATCAGAGGTCAACACTACAGGATTAGCTGTCACTGATACTGAAGTTACTGTGGGTATTCTTCACTCGCTAACCGGCACCATGGCAATTAGTGAAACCGGCGCACAGGAAGCAGAGAAACTCGCCATTAAACAGATCAACGATTCAGGTGGCATATTAGGCCGCCAAATCAAGATCATTCAGGAAGATGGTGCCAGTGATTGGCCTACCTTTGCCGAAAAGAGTAAGAAGCTTTTAGTGAGGGACAAAGTAGCTGCCGTATTTGGCGCATGGACGTCGGCATCGCGTAAGGCCGTATTACCCGTATTCGAGAAAGAAAACGGCTTGCTTTATTACCCGACTTTCTATGAAGGATTAGAGCAATCTAAAAACGTTATTTATACAGGTCAAGAAGCGACACAGCAGATATTGGATGGCCTTAACTGGGTAGCGAAAGAAAAGAAAGCGAAAACATTTTACCTCATCGGTTCAGACTACATCTGGCCAAGAACCTCCATGAAAATTGCACGTAAGCACATCGAAAACGTGCTCGGCGGTAAGGTGGTAGGTGAAGAATACAAGCCTTTAGGCAACACTCAGTTTGGTTCTGTAATCAACAAGATCCGCCTTAAAAAGCCAGATGTTATCTACGCTGCCGTAGTGGGTGGAAGTAACGTTGCTTGGTTCAAGCAGTTAAAAGCTGCCGGTATCACGTCTAAGAAGCAAACACTTCTAACGATCTCCGTGACAGAGGATGAAGTGTTAGGTATAGGCGGTGAAAACCTTGAAGGTTTCTATTCAATCATGAAGTACTTCCAAAGCCAAGATAACCCAAACAACAAAGTATTTGTTAAAGCCTTTAAAGAAATGTGGGGTGATGACAGCGTCATAGGGGATGTAACACAAGCAGCTTACTTAGGTCCTTGGTTATGGAAAGCAGCGGTTGAACGCGCAGGCTCTTTTGATGTTGATAAGGTCGTTGCTGAATCTGAGAAAGGCGATATCGAATTAACAACAGCCCCTGAAGGTTATGTGAAACTTCACAAAAACCATCACTTATGGAGTAAGGCACGTGTAGGTCGTTGGAATAAAGATGGTCAAGCAACAGTGGTATATACCTCTGAATTACTTGAGCCAGATCCATTCCCAGCGGGTTACCAGTAAACAAAAGCTTAACGTAATGTGAATTTTCTAGCGGACCCAGTCCGCTAGCAACCTAAAAGATCAACTTAGCTCATCATCTTTCATGGCAACAGATTTTAGATCTTTGTCCCCCATTTTGGAGATTTAATATGGATGGATATACTTCTAGCGAATTAGTCTCGATATTCGCCATGCAAGGATTCGCTGGCATCAGCCTATTCAGCGTACTCCTACTGATGGCACTAGGCCTCGCGATTATATTTGGACAGATGGGCGTCATTAACATGGCCCATGGTGAATTCATGGCAGTCGGTGCGTATGTCACCTACTTCTTATCCTATGTGACAGAAACCTACTTCCCGGCATTAATGCCCTATTATTTTGTATTTGCCATATTCGCAGCATTTCTCGTCGCCGGTATCCTCGGATATTGTGCCGAGTTCCTACTGATTAGACACCTTTATGCAAGACCATTAGATACCTTATTAGCCACCTGGGGTTTAAGCCTCATCATGCAACAATCTTTCCGTTCGCTATTTGGCGCACGTGAAGTCAGCCCAAGCCTACCCGACTGGTTAATGGGTTCATACCAACCCACTGATATGATCGATATACCTATCAACGGCATGTTTGTTCTTGGCCTAACGACCGTTGTTACCATCGGTGTGTTCTACCTAATGTTTAAGTCTAAATGGGGCCTTCGCGTTAGAGCAACCACACAAAATAGAGTGATGAGTGGCGCTGTTGGCATTAATACTAAAAAAGTTGATCGTTACACATTTGCTTTGGGTTGTGGCATCGCAGGCATCGCAGGTGCGGCATTTACCACAATCGCTTCAACAGGCCCAACAACCGGCACACTTTATATCGTAGATACCTTCATGGTGGTGGTATTCGGTGGTGCGGCAAGCTTATTTGGCACGATTGCATCTGCTTTCTCGATCGCTCAAGCACAGTCTATTTTAGAATTTTTTATCAGTGGCTCAATGGCGAAGGTATATACCCTGTTCGCTCTTGTATTGATCTTAATGTTCAAACCAGAAGGCTTATTTGCTAGCAAGGTTCGTCGCTAATGCGAACCTTGGATATGGACCAACATAGAACAGTCACACACTGTGTTAATGAATAACATGAAAGACACGTCAGTCGAAAGTTCATTCTGACAGCAGTTTTTAAAGTTTTTGGAGAGAATTATGAGCTTCGTATATGAAAAACTAATGGGTGGGAAAAGCGGCATGGTCGGGCTGTTAATTCTAGCAGCGCTGATTCTAGTCGTCTTCCCCTTATTTCTCGATGCATTTCGACTCAACTTAGTCGGTAAATATTTAACGTATGCCTTCGCGGCTGTCAGCTTAGTGCTTCTTTGGGGTTACGGTGGCACACTTAGTCTAGGCCAAGGTATTTTCTTTGGTCTGGGTGGATATGGCATGGCCATGTTCCTTAAATTAGAAGCTTCTTCTCCTGAAAATACAGCGATCCAGTCTACACCAGGCATCCCTGACTTTATGGATTGGAACCAGATAACTGAACTCCCCTGGTTTTGGGAACCCTTCACCAGCCTTGGTTTTACCATCGCGGCCATCTTAATTCTGCCTGCTTTATTTGCTTATATCATTGGTTCTGCGATGTTTAAACGTCGCGTGGGCGGGGTTTACTTTGCGATTATTACTCAGGTTATCGCCGTTATTCTAACGGTGTTGATTGTCGGTCAGCAGGGCTTCACTGGCGGCATTAATGGTATTACTGATCTGCGAACCATGAATGGCTGGGACATCACCTCAGACAGCGCAAAGTATATTTTCTACTACGTTAACTGTGCTCTATTAATCGGTGTGATTATCGCTGCACGCTACATATTAACCAGTAAGTTTGGTCGTATTCTTTTAGCGATTCGAGATAAAGAAGATCGGGTTCGTTTTTCTGGCTATGACGTGGCTAACTTTAAAATTTTCATTTTCTGCTTTGCCGCCATGATTTCAGCGATTGGTGGTGCGATGTTCACCTTACAGGTGGGATTCATGTCGCCGTCGTTCGTGGGCATCGTCCCATCCATCGAAATGGTTATCTTTGCTGCAGTCGGTGGGCGTTTATCTCTGATTGGCGCAGTGTACGGCACCTTATTAATTAACTTTGGTAAAACAGCCTTTTCTGAATCTTTCCCAGAGCTGTGGTTGTTTCTCATGGGGGCCATGTTCATTGGTGTCGTCATGTTTTTCCCGAATGGCTTAGCCGGACTTTGGGAAGATCATGGACACCATATCACCAATAAATTCCGCTTTATCACCAAACTATTTAACAAGGAATCTAAAGCATCTAACCCGAAAGATCTCAGCGCTTCAAATGCTAACAACCCAAGTTGATAGTGGGTGCTGATCAAACAGGTTAATAAACATGATGATTTTTGGAGACGGATATGAATATGACGACGAATACCGACTACACACTATCAATTGAAGACTTAACCGTTTCCTTTGATGGTTTTAAAGCGGTGGATAACTTGAATTTCTACCTTGATAAAAATGAACTACATGTTGTCATTGGACCTAATGGTGCGGGTAAAACAACGGTACTGGATTTGATTTGTGGCAAAACAAAAGCCACCTCTGGCAGCATCAAGTTCTTAAATAAAGAACTCACTAACTTATCTGAGCACGCGATTGTAAGAGCGGGTGTTGGCCGAAAATTTCAAACGCCATCAATCTACGAAAACTTGAGTGTGCTCGAAAACCTAGAAGTGTCTTACCCAAAAGGACGAGGCGTATTTGGTTCCCTCACCTTTAAACGTGATGAAACCGTGCTCTCAAAAATCAAAGAGATTGCTAAAGAAATCATGCTTGAAGAAGAGTTAGATACCGAATCAGGCTTGCTCAGCCATGGCCAAAAGCAGTGGCTTGAAATAGGTATGTTGCTAATTCAAGACCCTCAACTACTTATGCTCGATGAACCTGTTGCCGGGATGAGCGTGAAAGAACGTGAACAAACTGCTGTGCTCCTCAACAAAATTAGCCAAGGTCGTTCCGTGCTTGTTATTGAACATGATATGGAATTTGTTGCCCGAATTGCTCACAAAGTCACAGTGTTACATCAAGGAAAAATACTCGCAACGGGCGATATGGAGACCGTTCAAAATGACCCGAGTGTGATTGAAGTCTACTTAGGTCATTAATCAAGAGAAGGTCATTAATCAAGAGAAGGTCATTTTGAATGACTCATATTGAATGTTCAGTTGAACAAAACAAATTTTTAGCAGGTGACGATATGTTAAGCGTTTCTAACTTAAAAGTGGCATATGGACAAAGTGAAGTCATCCATGACCTTAACTTTACGGTTCAAAAAAATGAGACCTTGGCCATTATGGGCCGAAACGGTATGGGTAAAACAACCCTATTTAAATCGCTAATTGGAATACTTCCAAGCACAGGTGGCGAAATTTCTGTCGATGGTTTCAATGTCACCAATAAGGAACCTTATCAACGCGTTGAAAACGGTATTGCTTATGTGCCTCAAGGTCGCCTGATATTTCCAAACCTAACTGTTCAAGAAAATATTGAAACAGGCATGGAAGTATCGAAGCTAAAAACCATTCCAGACGACATTTATGCCCTATTCCCAGTATTGCGTGAAATGCGACACCGTAAAGGCGGCAATCTATCAGGAGGCCAACAACAGCAGTTAGCCATTGCCCGAGCACTTGTCACTAATCCTAAAGTGTTATTACTCGATGAGCCGACTGAGGGTATCCAACCTTCCATTATCAAAGATATTGCTAATGTCTTAAACGAAATCAAAAAGCTTCGTGACATCACCATCATCGTCTCTGAACAGGTCTTGAGTTTTACGATGGCAGTAGCAGACCGAATTATCGTCATCGATAAAGGTCAATTTATTCATGAAGACTTACGCGCAGACGTCAATACCGAGCAAATCAAGAAATATCTCTCGGTTTAACGCTGAGAACCATAAAACCAAGAAGTAAAAAGCACAACCCAAAACTGAAGAAAACCATTAGGTGAAATGAGGAGCCTGACATGACTGATACTATCATTAAAGTAAATTTAAAAGAGTCACCCTACACCAATGAAAAGATCCATAACCGTTGGCACCCAGATATCCCAATGGTGGAAATGGTGAAACCGGGGGATGACTTCATCGTAGAATGCTATGACTGGACCGGAGGACAAATTAAAAACAATGATTCTGCAGAAGACGTCAGAGATGTCGACTTGTCTCAAGTCCACTTTCTATCCGGCCCAATCGGTGTCGAAGGTGCGATGCCAGGCGATTTATTAGTCGTCGATATTCTTGATATTGGCACCTTTGATGAAAGCCAATGGGGTTTCAATGGCTTCTTTTCCAAGCAAAATGGCGGCGGTTTCTTGACCGAACATTTCCCTGAAGCTCAAAAATCAATTTGGGACTTCAACGGCATGTTCACTAAGTCTCGCCATATTCCAAATGTCGAGTTTGCCGGTTTAATCCACCCAGGCTTAATAGGCTGCTTACCGTCTAAAGAAATGTTAGAAGAATGGAATACGCGTGAAAAAGGTTTGTATGACACAGAACCAGAAAGAGTCCCTGCTTTAGCCACGCTACCAGACGGATCTACCGCTCACATGGGCACAATGAAAGGTGAAGCAGCTAAAAAAGCCGGTGCTGAAGGCGCACGTACCGTCCCTCCAAGAGAGCATGGTGGTAACTGTGATATTAAAGATTTATCGCGTGGTTCTAAAATTTACTTCCCGGTTTATGTGAAAGACGGTGGCCTAAGCGTTGGCGATTTACACTTCAGCCAAGGCGATGGCGAAATTACCTTCTGTGGCGCAATCGAAATGGCTGGCTGGATTCACCTTCGAGTGAATTTGATCAAAGACGGTATGTCTCAATACGGTATTAAAAACCCAATATTTAAGCCCAGCCCAATTGCACCTAAATACGATGATTACCTCATATTTGAAGGTATTTCTGTCGATGAGTATGGAAAGCAGCATTACTTAGATGTGCATGTCGCTTATCGACAAGCGTGTTTGAATGCCATTAACTACATGACCAAATTTGGCTATTCAGAAGCGCAAGCTTACGCCATATTGGGTTGCGCGCCAGTCCAAGGTCACATCAGTGGTGTGGTCGATATACCCAACGCTTGTGCAACGCTCTGGTTACCGACGGATATCTTCGACTTCGACATGCAGCCGAATGCTGATGGGCCAACCAAGAAAGTTGATTCATCAAAAATTGATATTCCATTAGCGCCCGATAAATAGATTTTTAACTCAATAAGCAAGCACGAAGCATGGTTCAGTGAGTTAACCTCATTGAGCCATACTAATTTAGTTCAACAGAATCTCAATAATTTAAGACCTTTTTAAGAGGATGAGAACATGCCTTTATATGACTACAAATGTGATGAGCACGGTATTTTTCATGAATTAGTCGCGATAAATGAAAGCGGACATGCTAAGAATTGCCCGACTTGCGGCAAGGCTTGTGGAAGAGTTATTCTGTTATCGAAAAATATTCCTCCTATGGATCAGACGCAAAAGAAAGCGCATGAAAGAAATGAAAAAAGTGCCAATGAACCGGTCTTTTCAACAACCGATAGCCGTGATGAAAAACATGGCAGCGGCTGCGGCTGTGAGAAGCCCAATGAGAGACGTTCAAAAATGCTGTTTTTGGCTGATGGCAGCAAAATATTCCCTTCTCAGCGCCCTTGGATGATTTGTCATTAGTATAAATATATGGCTATTTAGACTGAACGATTTTTGCAAAACTAAGTAGCCATTTATAGATAAGAATTTGTAAGTCACTTCAATCACCCCAAATGGGCACCCCGAAGCGCTGCCTTTCCTTGAATACCGTATGCACCCGCCTTCCCCATCGGCTCTTCGCTTAATACATATTGCGATATTTCATACTCAGTCAGAACAGCGAAATGTACATCGGTTACCACAACTTGCGACACAAGATCTAAGTTTAGAGGCGCACTTATGACTAAAATCGAGGAAAAATAAACCACCTAATCACAAATACCTTAAGCGAATTCAAATGCAACAAGAGGTGGATCTTTAGGCGAAGTATTATTGTTATATCGTTGTTCTAAAATAGACGCTTTTGCTCTGAGGCCAGCATAAAGCGGGTCTTCAAATAAGTATCGCTAACCAACGAATAACGGGGCTAAGTATTCTCAACAGAAAACAGGTCACTAGAGCAATATTTTTAAGTTAGTAATGCGAATCGAACTAGTAGTTTTTCTACGCTTTGTTTGGCTCGCATAAACGCGGTGACAAAGACTGTATCGGTAGCTTTGTCATACCTGTAGAGAATTTTATAATCACTATCGATCGTCAGCTGAAGATAATCAAATACGCCAATATGCTCTAGTTCTGGACAAACCGGGCTGATTTCTGGGTGTTTAGATAGTTTATCTGATGCAATATCGAGAAGCTGTTCAGTTAATGACTCAGGGTCAGAGATAAACTCAACCATATATTGCTCAAGATAATAAAGGGTTTCAAACCCAAGATGGGTGATCTCAACTTTTGCCAAAGCTTGTTAACCCTTCTTGCCGACGTCGTTTTAAAGCTTCTTTTGCTTCTTCAGGACTCATTGTCTTGCCTGAGCGAATATCTCTTTCAGCGATATTCATCAATTTCAATAACGCAATAGCTTCATCTTTTCGCTGAGCCTGGTGCTCGGTCTCAATTCTATAAACTGGCTTACCACTTTGGGTGATCACTATTGGTTCTTCCAGCTCTAAATTAGCAGCGTTCTGTTTTAAAAAGCTGATAGTTTCAATTCGCATAACGCCCCCGCGCATATGACTGAAGTATTTGTGGTCTAATTATAGTCCATAAAAAGACTGATTGATACTTGATAAATTTCCTCTTTGTTAAGGCTCCTTGAAATAGCCAACTCTTATTCTGAAGTGATCGATAATCGACAATATATGCCATAATCAGATTAATCCGATCATATAGTGTCTTCGAGGAGTTTATTATGGCGAGCAGCTTGAATCTTTCGTTAACTGACGAACTGAGAATGTATGTCGACAGTAGAGCTGGCAATAACGGGCTTTACTCTACACCAAGTGAGTACCTTCGTGACTTAATACGTAAAGATAAGGCTATACTGGATTCCTATTAATTGATTCGCTCATCGAGATTAATAAATGCAGTTCTACTTTCAACACGCCTTTTCTACAGGTTTTCTTTTAGCCTGCTGCATTCTCGTTGTTATCTTATTACCGAATCATGGCATCTTATTCCCTCATATAATTAATAGTGGTCATGCTTTCGTATTTTTTTCGCGAATTTATTTCTTCTGATATTATTACTGGGTCATTCAAGCACCTTTAGAAAAACCTTATCAATTTCAGTGTATTCAGTTTATATAGGGCTTCTTATTGAAATCATTCAGCCTTATGTTGGCCGTGATCGAAGTGTCGTCGATTTTTTGTATGATGTACTTGGTGTTGTATTTTCTATTATTTTTTTTAGCAAACCAAACCGTACTAACCACACGTCAGCCCTATTGTTACTAGTAGCATTCTTATCTTTAGCTACTGTATTTCGGATGTCTAAGCTTTTCTTGTGGTGGAAAATTATAAGTTTGTTGTTCTACCAGGTTTTAATACTTTTGAAGTCTCGCTAAACGATATAAAAACATCGCCGCGTTCTCGTGAAATGGATATGTCAAAGATAAGAAATATGAAGTTTTTTATCTCCAATCCACCAAAAGAGATAACGTTTTATTTGGATAATGTGATGCTTGAATAAGGTGATCACAAGCATAAGCTAGCGACGCTGCTTATTGTTTATTCCAACGAATGCATTCATCTAGTGTAATGCCCTTACCACCAAAAATATCGAGTGCACTACCAATCGTTAGATCGACCTTGCCATTTGATAAGGTACTGACTAACTCAAGGTCGTGAAGTGATCTTGCACCACCGGCATAGGTCACGGGAATGGTGGATATTTCACCGAGCAACACGACTAACTCTTGATCAATACCTGCTTGTAAGCCTTCAACATCCGCTGCATGAATTAAAAACTCATCGCAATGCCCCGCAAGCTCAGCCAGTGTTGCTTTATCAATTTGGGTATGGGTAATCGTCTGCCAACGATCTGTGGCGATATTCCAGCCAGATTCAGTTCTGCGACAACTCAGGTCTAAGACTAAACGATCTTTCCCTGTTTCACGTTTAATCTTTTCTATTCGATTAGCAGAAAGCTCACCCTGTTCAAAAATATAGGATGTCACAATTAAATGCGATGCACCTGCTTGCAGAAATTCAGACGCATTCTTTTCACTAACCCCACCACCAAACTGTAAACCATTTGGCCAAGCAGATAATGCTTTCAATGCTTCTTCTTTATTTCCTGACCCTAAGGCTATGACATGTCCACCCTTTAAGGCATGTTTGCGATAAAGCTCAGCGTAATAAGCTGCATCATAGTCACTCACAAAGTTTGTCTCTGCACCTTGCTCATTTAAACTTCCACCGACAATTTGTTTCACTTTGCCTTGGTGAAGGTCAATACAGGGTCTAAATTTTGTCAAGGGAAACCTCTATTCTGTCGTCAGACATCCATTTAAAATGGCGCAATTAAAATAACCCGGAAAGTATACCGGAAGATATTTATTGATGCTGCATTGAAATAATGCAGCATCCAAAAAATAGAACACTATGATCTATTTTTATTGTTTTCATTAACAACCTTAAAAAACTATGCTTAATACAAATAAGGAGCGTATTCTGATTAACAGACATTAAAACTTCGTTGTGTTAATCATTTTTTCAGTCTTGAAAACGATTAGGAAGAAATTGTGCTTCTGTAACAATAAACTGGAGGTTCTTATGAGCGGGAATAATAACGAAAACGCAGGAAAATGCCCTTTCATGCATGGTTCATTAACCAAAAATGAGGGAAAAGGCACCACAAATAAATATTGGTGGCCAAACCAATTAAATTTGAAAATTCTTCACCAGCAGTCATCAAACACCACACCGTTGGGTGCTGACTTCAACTATGCAGACGCATTCAAACAGCTTGATCTAGATGCATTAAAACAAGATTTAACAGCACTCATGACAGACTCTCAAGACTGGTGGCCTGCCGATTATGGTCATTACGGCCCCTTCTTTATCCGCATGGCGTGGCACAGTGCTGGCACCTACCGAACAGCAGATGGCCGTGGTGGTGCTGGCTCTGGCTCTCAGCGATTTGCGCCGTTGAATAGCTGGCCAGATAACGGCAACCTGGATAAAGCTCGACGCTTGCTGTGGCCGATCAAGCAAAAATATGGCAAGCAAATTTCATGGGCCGATTTAATGATCCTTGCAGGTAATGTTGCCTTGGATTCCATGGGCTTAAAAACCTTTGGTTTTGCCGGTGGACGAGCCGATATTTTCGAGCCGGAAGAAGATATTTACTGGGGCGCAGAAAAAGAGTGGCTTGATGATCAGCGTTACTCTGGTGACCGTGAACTTGAAAATCCGCTAGCAGCGGTTCAAATGGGCTTGATTTACGTTAACCCGGAAGGCCCAAATGGCGAGCCAGACCCACTTGCCTCAGCAAAAGATATTAGAGAAACATTTGCCCGTATGGCGATGGATGATCTCGAAACTGTGGCATTAGTTGCAGGCGGCCATACCTTTGGTAAAGCGCACGGCGCAGGAGACCCTTCCCATGTTGGCCCTGAACCCGAAGCAGCCAATATTGAAGAACAAGGCTTTGGTTGGAAAAACACCTATGGTAGCGGTAAAGGACGAGACACTATTACTAGTGGCTTAGAAGGCGCTTGGACACCTAAACCGACACAATGGGATATGGGTTACTTTGATATGCTGCTGGGCTATGAATGGGAATTAAGTAAAAGTCCGGCTGGCGCGCTTCAGTGGGTGGCAAAAGGCTTATCGGGTATAGATCATGCACCTGATGCTGAAGATGCAACCATTCGAGCAGGTATTATGATGTCTACTGCGGATATAGCACTGCGTGAAGATCCGGATTACCGCAAACTATCCGAGTACTTCAATGCTAATCCAGACGAGTTTGCCAATGCATTTGCACGCGCATGGTACAAATTAACACATAGAGATATGGGGCCACGTTCTCGTTATTTAGGAAAGGATGTACCTGCGGAAGAATTAATTTGGCAAGACCCTGTGCCTGAAGTGAGTCATGAGCTAATCAATGATCAAGACATCGAGGCATTGAAAGCTAACATTCTTGCATCTGGTTTAAGTATTTCAGAACTCGTGTCAACCGCCTGGAATTCAGCATCAACCTTCCGTGGATCAGATAAACGTGGTGGTGCAAATGGCGCACGAATTCGTTTATCTCCACAAAAAGACTGGGCAGCCAATGAACCAGAGAAGTTAAGCAAAGTGCTGTCGGCATTTGAAGCTATTCAAACAGAGTTCAATAAAGCCCAGCCAGGAAACAAATACGTTTCTATTGCCGACTTGATTGTTTTGGGTGGCACAGCTGCCGTAGAAGAAGCCGCGAAAAACGCAGGCCAAACTATCTCTGTTGAATTCAAAGCTGGCCGAACCGATGCGACTCAGGAACAAACAGATATAGAAAGTTTTGCGGTTCTTGAACCTGCTGCAGATGGTTTTCGAAACTATCAAAAAGCAACGTACCGTGTATCAGCTGAAGAACTACTGCTTGATAAGGCGCAATTATTAACCTTATCAGCCCCTGAGATGACTGTTTTAGTTGGTGGTATGCGTGTTCTCAATGCTAATTTCAAACACGCACAACACGGTGTGTTCACTAAGCAGCCAGAAGTATTAACAAACGACTTCTTTGTGAATTTGCTCGATATGAGCACCGAATGGAAACCAACGTCTGAAGCAGCAGATACTTTTGAAGGTCGTGACCGAAAAACAGGTGATGTAAAATGGACGGGCACCCGTGTAGATTTAATCTTTGGCTCAAATTCACAACTACGAGCGAATGCAGAAGTCTATGCGTCCAGCGACTCACAAGAAGCCTTTGTTCGTGACTTTGCAAACGCTTGGAGTAAAGTGATGCATGCCGATCGTTTTGATCTAGCTTAGCTTATTTTAACGCTACTACTATGTATGAAGAGTTAACACACCACTCGAAAAGGGGGGTGTGTTTTTTAGAAATACTACTTATTTGAAAACCAGTTAATCGCATGACAAGAAAGTTTATTTGTACGCTCATTGAACTTTGTCGAAATATTTAACGAAACTCATAGTTTAATTTTAAAGCCCCTTCGACGAGCTCAGGAAGCGAATATATCGCTCGTTGAGCTCGTCGAAATGCACTAAATGCACTAAATGTAACTGAGAGCCTGACCTGACCCATAGGATCTCAGGGGCCGAAAGCTATACACTAGAAGAAGGTATAAATTGAACCTTCAGCACTTAAGCAAACTTCTTCACAGTACGTTTAATAAGCTGCTTCATAATAGCAAAAAATGATCGTGGGAAAATTCTCGCCGAAGTGGCTAAAAATTTGGCATTAAAACTCGGAATCACCATCCATTTACCTGCATCCAAAGCAGAGACAATTTGGTCACAAGCATCATCAGCCTGCATAGACCCAGCAAACTTTTTCAGTTCTAAGGATACCTTATTTCCATGGGCATGCTCTTTAGTCACCATCGGCGTTTGTACTTCTGGCGGGCAGACGCAAGAAATATGAATACCTTTGTGTTCATATTCATAACGTAAGGTGGTCGCTAAACCCACAACACCAAACTTAGAGGCGCCATAAGCGCTGTAAGCATAGTTACTAATCAGACCAGCAATGGAAGCGATCAATGTTAAGCGCGCGCCCGTTTTCATAGTGGGCAATACCGCAGAGGCAAAATTAAAACTACCATTCAGGTTAATATCAATGACACGCTTGAAGTCTTCCGGGCTGGTATCTTCCAGAGCTTTATTAATCACCACGCCTGCGGAATTTATTGCTAAATCAATCGAACCAAACTTCACTATCGCGTGATCTATATTTTCCTTTAAAATTTGAGCATTCGTTACATCTGTTGTAAAAAAACACCACCTTGTATGATGCGCAACAGCCAGTTCATTTAATAGTTGTTTTCGTTCTTCATTGATCGCTAAGTCCAACACCGTCACGCTTATGCCACGTTTTAAATAACGCGAAGCCAAACCAAAGCCCAAACCACTGCCTGCACCACTAATCACGACATGTTTTATTATTGTTTTCATCTGCATACCTTTTAGCTATTGTTTTAAAGACAAGTTATTCAAGACTTATTAAAGTTCGCCTTAAATACAAATCAGGAATGAATGGTACGTAGTTGAGCCAAACATTCACAATTATGACGTTTGTTGAGATTGTCGAAACGTGCAAGAAACGTGATTTTTCGGACCATATAATAAGCATCATTTAGTGAATGAACAGCATTTTAGGTTGTGGAATTAATAAATACACGCATAAGGCCAAATAGGGAAAGCTAGAAGCTTGCTACTGAATATAATATTGGAGGCCTTCAAAACGCCTTAAAGCGAACGCTTTACCTTATCTTCGAGATAGCTTGCTTTCAAGCTTTGGAATAACTTCTTTAATTCATCTGGTTTTTTCACAAGATGCGCATGTGTCCATAGATTCACTAAGTCTTTCTGCTCTCTGCTTATTTTGCTTACTGGCACACTAAAGATTCGTCTAAGGCTTTCTAATCTTCCAAGCCCTGACTTCGTATATTCTGATGAATCTTTGTGAAACGCCTTAAAGCTTGCATGCGGAATTATCTCCGCTTGCTCTTTAGTAAGATAAAACGGGACGCCAGCCAAAACGGAATAAAATAACGCACTTCCAAAACCACAATGAGCAACTAACTTATACTGACTAATTAAGTGTAACCAACGGAAAATATAATCACAGTCTGTGAAGTGACCTGCACAAACCACGTCAAACCCTTTATCTCTAAAGAATATATGTAAACCCTTTTCAATATCTTGCCAATGCAGGCAAATCGTAATTGGCTTGAATTCGTCTGGAAGCTCTTGCAACTCAGCTAGTACAGCATCCCTATCAAAGTTTATTTCCACCATTTTCGTTGAATGCATAGGAAGAAAAAGTGTGCCTCTTCTTTCTGACTTTGTGACCTCAGATTGAAACACCTTAAGTGCATAATGGATTGGCGCAGCAAAAGGTATGATTTTTTTTGTCTTGGCGGCTTTCTTCCAAAGTGGTGTTGTAAAAGGCGGATAGTTAAGCACATTAGGGAAGTCAGCCTCTAATTCGGAGATACTGACGACTTTATCACGCATATACATACCATGCGGGAAGGTCGCATAAATAGAGTCTGCCACCGGATAATCAGCATAGGATTTCATTACATGTGCAAAACCGTAATTGTCATTTGGGCTATATAACTCATAACGGTTTTCTAAGCATGGCTGACATAATTTTATGATGTCTTTCTGATCTTCTAGCGTTTGTTGAAGCGTTAACATAATTAATCCAGTTTTATCTCAGTAATAAAGAGACTTCCCTTTAAAGTATTCCTGTAGTCGAGACAATAGAAGCCCATCGATAGCAAACTCTGTCGCTGTTTTTGATTCTCTAGATGCTGAAAGCTCAATTTCAAAACCTTGTGTTTTAGCAAACTCGACACTTTGATGAACGTCGACTACGTTTAATTCTACCGCATCTTCGGACGACACATAAATATCCGGTTTATATAGACTGTTTAGCGCACTCAATGGCATAGCCAATCAAGGGATGACCGTTGATTGATCTGAGGTTTTTTCGAGGAATTCCTTCCGACTTACCTCTAGCAGGTATTACAACTAAAACTTCTACATTCACTTATTTATCATTCGACAAGGAAACTAAAAGTAAAGACCGCAAAAGTAGCAGTTGAACGGCATCGATGACAAGCATTAACAAGCAGGTTTATATCCCTAAAATACCAAGTTTGATACTACAGCACATATTTAGAAGCTTTTCAAAAAACCAACTCAGTTTTATCTTTTTACTCCCCCCTAACTTTGGTTAGGTACCTAATTTTTCCTATTTTGTAATACTGCCTAACAATAAGAACAAACAAACTAGCCAGGAAGGCTTAAAAGCAGTTATTCAATTATAACAATTTAGGAGACGACACATGAGCCAATCACATACGGTTAATATTACCGGACACAAAATGGATGAAAATAAAACATTGAGTGAGAAAGATAAACACTGGGCAGCGGTTAAGAAGTATTGGTATTTAGTTACGTTGGTTGTTCCTGTCTCCATTCTACTATCTTCTGGTTTAGCCTATGCAACTGGCCAAGGTGTTTGGTTATGGTTGCTTGCCTCTGTATTTTGGGTTGTTATTCCAGTCGTTGACGCCTTTGTGAGAGAAGACTCGTTTAACCCGACAGCAGAGCAAGAAATGGAGCTGCAAAAAGAATCGTCTTACTATAAAAATGTTTTATATTCTGCCACTATTTTGAATTGGCTAGGCTTGATAGCCATGACCTATGTGGTGGTGTCAGGTAACTGGTCTTGGTTTCACATTATTGGCGCATTTCTAAGTGTCGGCGCGCTTCACGCTGTTGGTTTAACCATGAGCCACGAACTGGGCCATAAGATGAACGATAAAACCCAGGTTCTCTTTGCACAAATCGGATCAGCCTGCTCGGGTTATGCGCACTTCAACATAGAACACAATAAAGGACACCATAAAGATGTGGCGACACCCGAAGATCCTGCTTCGTCTAAAATGGGTGAAAACATCTATAAATTTGCCTTACGTGAACTACCCGGTGCAGCAGTGCGTGGCTGGACGCTTGAAGCAGAACGCCTAAAGCGACAAAATCGTCCTGTATTTTCCATCCATAATGAATTAATCCAAACATCACTAATTACTATTGTTGGCTATGCTGCCATGACTTACTTCTTCGGTTTGGCCGCTTTACCTTTCTTATTGATATGTGCGGCCTATGGTTGGTTTCAGCTAACTATGGCGAACTATATAGAACATTATGGTTTGCTTCGAAAAACACTTGAGAACGGTCGTTTTGAACGCTGCCAGCCACATCATAGCTGGAACAATAATTTCAAAGCATCGAACTTACTCACGCTGCATCTGCAACGCCACTCTGACCATCATGCACACCCCACACGTGCTTATCAGTTGCTCCGTGACTATGCCGATGCACCGCAATTACCTCAGGGTTATCCGGCAATGATGGGCTTGGCATTATTTCCACCTGCTTGGCGCCATGTGATGGATTCACGCGTGGTGGATTGGGCCGATGGAGATATGAGCAAGGTAAATATCGACCCGGCTAAACGTGATGAAATATTCAGAAAATTCCATCGCGAAGCTGGAAAGACTGAAGATGCGAAAGCGGCGTAGAAATTCGCCAATGAGCAAGCTGAAAAAGGCTTGCTCATAAACCTATAAACAGACAACTAAAAACACGAGGATTAACACAATGGCGCAGTATCAATGCCCGGATTGTGGCTATATTTATGATGAAACAGTAGGCTGTGAGCATGAAGGTTATGCCGCAGGCACGAAGTGGCAAGATGTACCAGAAGACTTCCCCTGCCCTGAATGTTTCGTTCGCGAAAAACCCGATTTTGAAGAAGTTGTTTTGAGTTCATAATTAAAATTAAACGTTGAGTTTTATCGGAGACATTTCGACAGGCTCAATGAACGGTACTAAAAATCGAGCGATGACATGACCAATACACACTACAAAAAATACTGCTGCATTACCTGTGACACTATTTATGACGAAGCCTTAGGTATGCCAGATGAAGGCATTCCTGCTGGCACACTCTGGGAAGATGTCCCAGAAGACTGGACCTGCCCTGAATGCTCTGCCTCAAAATCTGACTTTTATCTCGTCGAAGCACAGGGATAGTTAGCGATAGCGTCAAGGATGATAAATCCCCCCCCTACCTTACCTACAATTTTGCAGTTCAATTGTTGCGACATTTATGACAACTGTATCTTTTGCTACCATTCGAATCTGATCGATTGGGGTATTTTTGAATTGTCACCTTTTTGTTCAAACTTTTAGTTTTCAAAATACCAACAAGCGTTTAACTTACACACTCCACCAATAAAAAAATTTAAGGATAACTTATGAAAAAAATTACGTTTGTACTTTCTTTAGGCATGTTGCTCTTAGCTTTTAAGGTTTTGTCCGCTGACATGATCTCTGAAGCTCCGTCAAATGCACAGATTTACTTTATCCAGCCTTCCGATGGCCAGACTGTATCAGAGAATGTCAAAGTAGTGTTTGGTTTAAGCAATATGGGGGTCGCTCCTGCAGGAATCGATAAAAAGAATACTGGGCATCATCACCTCTTAATTGATCAAAAGACCCTGCCCGACTTAACGAAACCACTGCCTTCCACAGACAGCATTAAACATTTTGGGGGCGGCCAAACTGAAACTGAAATAAAACTAACACCGGGAATCCATACCTTGCAGCTTTTGCTTGGAAACTTCGCACACATCCCCCACAGTAAACCGGTTCTTTCAGAGAAAATAACGATTACTGTAAAGTAAAAGATTACCCAAAGCCTCTCAAAAGCAATCATCTTTCGCACTATGCTAAGCAAGATAAATCCGCTAAGCTAAATTCATCTATTGATAAAAAAGGCAAGCTAACTTGCCTTAATCCCTTGTGTGAGTTGCCAACAAAAATATGTCCTCTTCGTTTAATCCAGACATCTCCCCCCCTTCGTTTAAGAATCATTTAATACGTTTGCCGCTATTAAGGCAGATTGATGCTCAAACAAAGAAGCTGACACTTATTCAAGCACCGCCGGGCTATGGTAAAACGAGTTTTCTCAAACAAATTTATGATCATCTAAAGCTGCCCCATGTGTGGATGAACCTTAGACAGTCTGATAACGACCCGATTAACTTCTTGCATAAATGGAATACCGCGCTCATTCAGCTAGAAAGATCTGAAAAAGAGGCGTCTGATTTCAGCCATACAAGTGGTTTCACTTCCCCTTCTATAGAACTTTGGACACGCTCGATCATCGATCAAATGAACAAGCAGCCTCGTTTAGCCTTATTTTTGAATGATGCTGACTTTATTCACTCTGAAGAGTCGATAGAGATAATCAATTTATTACTTCAAATGAGTCATGCTGGTATTCGTATTTTTATGACCACCAGCGCAAGCCCGCACTTTTCTTATAGCCATTTGCTTATAGAGGATCAGCTGGCCAGCATTACCCAAGAAGCTTTACGTTTTTCTAAGGAAGATATTCAGGCCACATTTAAACTTCATAAAAAAACCATCCCTGAAGATGAACTTTCAAAGCAACTCGCTGAGGTCAGCGAGGGCTGGCCTGCCGCTGCCTTTTATATGGCCAGCGGTTTACAAAGCGAGACAGAACTTAAACGATTTATTGAAGATGCCAACCTAAAACAACAAGCATTTGATCGTTACTTCATTGAACGTGTGTTTGAACAGCAAACGCAAGAAATACAACAGTTTCTGTTAAAACTAAGTTTGCTCGACCGATTCAATTTAAGTATTTGTCAGTCATTAAGTGAAACACCAGAGCAATGGCAAGCATTCTGGCCTTACGTCGAACAACATACTTTTATTACCCCGATTGAAGCCAGTGGAAGCTGGTATCGTTTTCATCAACTATTTGGTTTATTTCTAAAACATCGCTGCCAAATTGAATATAGCGAGAAACAACGTAATCGATGGCAGCTCAGTGCAGCAATATGCTTTCATGATGAGAACGCGATAGACGATGCGATTCCTTTAGCGATTCAATCCAAAAATTTTGAGCAAGCAGCGCAATGGATGGAACAAGCCTTTACCACCGTGGTGGTTAAAATGGGTAAACATATTACCTATCACAACTGGTTTGACGCACTACCAGAAGACATTATAAAAAACTATCCGCGTTTACGAATTGGCTCAATTTGGGCGCGTTTGGCAAACCGTCATTTCCTGAGTGTGGCAGAGCAATTGCAGTGGCTCATTCAAAATAAAGCTAATTATTCACAAAATATTCAACAAGAAATCACCCGAACCGCGGCTTTAATTCAGTGTTGTATGGAAGGTTTGAAAGACAATGCCACAAAAGCCTCACCGCTTATTGAAAGCTGGTTAAACCAATGGCAAGACCCAAAATTCTATGGTAATTCTGACGATCATCATTATGAGCTGGGGCTCGCCTTATTAATCAAAGGCTATTGTGCGAAATGCCTTTCAAACTTTAAATCTTCCCGCGATGCCTTCCATCAATCTATACAGCATTTAGAGGCATTTGGTTCTTTCTATGGCATCACCTTGGTTAAATCCTTGCTTGCCGTCACCTATGCAAAACAGGGTTTCCACCATGAGGCTCTGCGTGAAGCACTCGAAGCTTATCAACTCGCGAAGCAAAAGTTAGGTGAGACGTCTCATAATGGTTTTGGGCTAGCCGCCTTATTAGCCGCTATTCATTATGAGCATGATGAAATAGAGTCAGTTAGACCCTATTTAAAAGACACGCTACCTTATTTGAAAGAACAAAGCCCAAGTGATTTATTAATAGCGGCATTCGAAACACAAGCGCGTTTATTTGTTCATGACAATGCGGTTGAAGAAGCGGTTGGTTTCTTAAAAGATGGCGTAAAGTGGGCAGACACACAGGACTTACCCAGATTAAAATATAAACTGATAGACGACTTGATTGTGTTATTAATCAGACAAAAACGTAGTGCCGAAGCAGAGCGATATGCGAGTGAATACGATCTTATTTTAGGCTCAGCAAGTGATTTTAAACTAGAAACCTCGCTGCATAACATCGCAGCACGCAGCATTATTTATTGTTTATGGCAGCGAAAAGAATTTAATGAATCTAAAAAAATCATCGATTTATTCATCAAAAGAACTGAGGAAAAAGGACAACTTCGAAGGAAAGCTGAATGGTTAAAGTTACATATCCTAAACCTAGAATATTCGGGCAAGAAAGACCAGATAAATAGAGTACTGCAAGAACTCTTAGCACTTGCCCAAACACAAAACTATTTTAGGATGCTCATCGATGAGCCCGCGCTTCATAAGCTATTAGCTGCGTTTAAGTCAGATAAACATTACGAGATACTTAATTCAGAAGAACAGCGTTTTTATGCTCGCTTAATGCAAAAAATCCGACCTAAAGGAAGTACTGAAAACCCAGCGTTTATTGAAGCGCTCACAGCCAAAGAAATTGAGATTGTAAATTTATTATCTGAAGGTTTGCCCAATAAGATTATTGCAGAAAAGTTACTGGTTTCACTGGGAACATTAAAATGGCACTTGCATAACATTTACAGCAAATTGCAGGTTAAGAATAGAACCCAAGCACTACTTGAGGCTAAACGGCTTGGGTATATTTAGACACAGGAACGGGGAGATGATATTACACAAAACTTTAGGAGCAGGCCTGTGTGTCTGCCCTGACCTTCATTCAGGAAACTAAATGGCTGCAAATAAGCACAGGCTCGACCGTTTCATTTCGCTTAAAACAGGCATCCCGAAGGATGATGTTCGTTTACTGCTCGCTCAGAAAAGAGTGAGCGTAAATAATGTACTTGCTGGCAGCGTTGATCTATTAATCGATCAGTTTTCCTTAGTCTGTGTTGATGGAAAAATACTTCAAGACAAAAAGCCTATCTATTTAATGCTGTACAAACCTAAAGGTGTGATCAGCGCTACCAAAGACCACCAACATCGAACGGTCATCGATGTTCTTCGTGAGTCAAGTGAGCTTTCGATTACGCAAGATGAATTAGAAACATTACATATCGTTGGGCGTTTGGATTTAAATTCTTCTGGCTTACTCTTGCTGACAAATGACAGTACTTGGTCTAAACGCTTAATGTCACCTGAACAGAAAGTTGAGAAAGTCTACGAAGTGACCGTCGAAAATTCTATTTCAAATGAGTGCATAGAAGCCTTTTCAACGGGAATGTATTTTCCCTTTGAAGATATCACCACAAAACCGGCTAAACTCGAAAGGCTTTCAGACACCTTTGCTAGAGTGAGTTTAACCGAAGGAAAGTATCATCAAATTAAACGCATGTTTGGCAGGTTTAGAAACCCTGTACTGGAATTGCATAGAATAAAGATTGGAAATTTCGAGCTGGATTCAAACATAAAACCCGGAGAGTCACGACATTTAGCTAAAGATCGCATGTAAAGGATTATGAAAGCTGACCACACTGAATGATTCTAAATAAGCTTCCCCATTCTAAAATCATTAATAGCTTGGTCGATTTCAGCGCGTGTATTCATCACAAAAGGGCCGTATTGGGCAATCGGTTCTTTTAAAGGTTTACCACTTAGAATAAGCAGTGATGCGCCTTTTCCACCTGCGGTCAAAGAAAGGTTATCTCCTGCTGAAAATATTCCCATGCAACCGCTATTAATACCATCGGCACCAATCAGTTCGCCGTCTATGACATACACCAAAGCCGGATACTCTGCATTGAAAGCTAAATCAAGCATTTCATTTTCACTTAGACTAAGGTCTATCATTACTGGCTCGGTACTTAATTTGGGTAACACGCCTTTCAGTGTTGTTTCATCATTTATAGTCACCTCTCCTGCAATCACAGCCACTTTACGACCACTTATTAGTACGTGAACTGGAATATCCTGAGCGCGAATATCTCGATAGGCGGCGGGTTTTAATTTTTCCGCAGCCGGTAAATTCAGCCACAATTGAAAACCATGCAATAAACCACTTTCTTGTTCTGGCATTTCTGAATGCAGCACGCCTTTACCCGCTGTCATCCATTGCACATCACCTGGGCCGATCACGCCTTCATTACCCATATGGTCTCGATGGCGCATACGCCCTGCTTTCATATAGGTAATGGTTTCCATGCCACGATGCGGGTGTTCTGGGAAGCCGCCAATATAATCCAAAGCTTCATCTGAGTTGATTTCATCCAACATCAAAAATGGATCAATTAAGTGATTGAGTTGAGAGCCCGCAATGCGACGAATACGTACACCATCACCGTCATTTGTGGCTCGCCCTTGTATAATCTGCTTAAGTATTCTCATGACATTTCGACCTTCTTAAATTTGCCTGTTTTCTTAAAATAACGCTCGACCATGCGCTAAGGTAAAGTCTTGCTCAGGCCCTAAAGGGATGATACCGCTGGGATTAATGGTTTTATGGCTGGCGTAATAATGTGTTTTGATATGTTTAAAACTGACTGTTTCTGCAATACCGGCCACTTGATATAACTCGCGTAAATAGGCACTTAAAGCGGGGTAATCAGCAATACGCTTTTGATTACATTTAAAGTGTCCAACATACACAGCATCGAATCGAATCAAGGTGGTAAACAGGCGCCAATCAGCTTCTGTAATTTGGTTTCCTAGCAAATAACGCTGTTTCGTCAACCTACCTTCCAACCAAGCCAGAGAATCAAATAATTCATGAAAAGCTTGCTCATAAGCGTCTTGCGTTGTCGCAAAACCCGCACGGTAAACACCATTATTCACCGTATGATAAATTCGATTATTCAGCTCATCAATGTCAGCTCTATGCACTTCAGGATAGTAGTCATCCTGGTTATCGGTTAAATCATTAAACTCAGAATTAAACATACGAATAATTTCTGCAGACTCATTACTCACAATGCTTTGTGTTTTCTTATCCCACAATACCGGCACGGTCACTCGGCCTTCGTAGTTCTCATCAGCTTTCAAATAGAGTTGATATAAGAAGTCCACCCCCTCGTGATCATCTTTTAATTGCCAGCCATTCTCTAACATGATCGGTTCAACTATGCTCACCCCGATATGCTTTTCAAGCCCTTTCAGGGTACGAAAAATGAGTGTTCTGTGCGCCCAGGGGCAAGCCAGCGAAACATAAAGATGATAACGACCCGACTCAGGCGGAAACGTGGCGTCCGCTTCATTACGAACCCAATCACGAAAGCGGCTGTCCTGGCGACGAAATTCACCGTCAGACTTTTTGGTGTCGTACCACTGGTCAAGCCATTTGCCATTTTGTAGTAAACCCATCTGATTCTCTCCTATTAGGATTATCATCTATTAATTAGTGAGTAAGCTTATGCTGAAAAAATTTCGTCTACTTGTGCTTTCGCTTCAGTAATGACTTTTTCAGTCGCCCCTTTAGAACCAGCTGCATCGATAATATGGACAGTCTCAACACCAATAAACCCCAGTATCGCTTTCAAATAAGGGCTGAGATGATCCATCGGACTAGCCACTGGCGTACCACCCGAGGCAATCACGACAAATGCTTGTTTAACACCCGATAAACCAACCGGGCCTTTGTCTGTATATTTGAAGGTTTGCCCTGCTCTGGCGATATAATCAATCCACTGTTTTAAAACCACCGGTACACCAAAGTTATACATCGGCACACCCATCACCAAGGTATCTGAAGACTTCAACTCGGTAATTAAATTTTCAGACAGTTCGAAGTGTTGCTTAAGCGACTCACGGTCCGATTCTGATGATGAATGCAGGTCAATCAAATCTTCTGCACTAATTTGTGGTAACAATTGTTTTGCCAAATCCCTTCGAATAATGGTGCCTGAACTTACTCCCGACTCAATTACCTTTTCAACAATGTAATCAGAAATAGCTCGAGAGTTAGAGGTTTCCAGACTTGCGCTGGTATCGATATGTAAAATAGTCATCATATTTTCCTTATTATTAAATGCGTTAATGATTACGTGCTGCGTAACAAGCTTGTGATTAGACTAACTTAAGCTGAATTTCTCTGTCTAAACTAAGACTACCCGCACCACGCACTACTAAACCAACACTAATGGCAAGCAAAGCCAACCCAAATTCATAACCGTTATTGCTCATAAATAAACCATTTTCCAAATGAACCGTGACAATGGCAACCACCATAGTGAAAGCCAATACAATAGCGGATGGACGCACTAACAAACCCAGTATCAAAAACAAACCGCCAAAGAATTCTGCACTACCTGCCATTAACGCTAATAAATAACCTGGCTCTAATCCAATTGATGCCATCCAGCCTGCTGTACCTTCCAAGCCATAACCACCAAACCAGCCAAATAATTTTTGCGCACCGTGAGCGGTAAAAATAACACCAGCAGCAAGCCTGATGGCTAAGGTATCGAAACCAGCATTTGAGGAAATTACCTTTTTGATTAATGTATTCATGTCTATTCTCCAATTCAATTTAGTGTCATAAGTTCTGAGTGATAAGTCATCGGGCTATTTGCCAGTTGATGGAGACAGTATATCGACTAGAGAAAATTGAATAAGCGCTATTTCCTGACTAGAATGTTCTAAAAATCAGAACAATCAGAGAGCCACTAAAATGCCGATTAACCCTATCAATATAGAGATATTAGAAATACTCGACACCATTGATCGACGAGGAAGCTTTGCAAAAGCAGCAGAAGAGCTGAATAAAGCCACCTCTGCCCTGTCCTATGCCATTCAAAAATTAGAAGAACAGCTTTCAATTACCGTATTTCAACGAGAAGGCAGGCGATCTGTACTCACGCCTGCAGGCGAACTCATTCTTCAAGATGGGCGTGCCATCCTCAATGCCACTAAACTGCTAGCTGAAAAAGCCAAAGAGGTCGCCACCGGCTGGGAACCAAAATTACGTATTGCCTTGGAATCGACAGTGAACCACGCGGTATTTTTCGAAGTGCTTAACCACTTTCTTTGTGAACATGAAAGTATGGAAATTGATATTTCGGAATCGATATTGAATGGTGGCTGGGAAGCTCTTGAACATGAACGAGTCGATCTACTTGTCGGTGCACCGGGCCCAGTTCCTCAACAAAAGGGCTTTAGGGCGGTAGGCATTGAACCCTCAGAAATGATCCCCCTTATTGCCAAAACTCACCCTAAGTCACACCTTCTAAATGACCCAAAAGCATTAGAAAGCCTACTGCCTAATTTAAGACGTGTGGTAAGTCATGATACTTCAACCGTGAATATTGCCCGAAATGTTGGCTTAAGCGTGGGCAAACGTATTTTATATGTGCAAACAATGGATCAGAAAATACAGGCACAACTTGCAGGTTTAGGCATCGGACACCTCCCTAAACACCGTATTCAGCAATATCTTGACAACGGAACATTGCTCCCTTTACCTATCACCCAAGCATCTAACGGAAACTTTATTGCCTGGAAAATCAGCCATAAGGGCAAAGCCCTTCAAACGCTTTCGCAGCGTTTAATCAGGGCTAAGTGGGCTTAAATAACGCCCTTTGACAAGCTTGGCAGGCATGTTCAGGGAGCATATTCGGTAAGCTAAAAAACAAAAACTTCTTGCCGGGCAATAAACTATTGGCTTATAGTCCAACCCACTATAAGCCAATAGCTGAAATTGAATTAATAATGAAAGCACAAAACAAGCCTACAAGCACCCCCCGACAAATCAGCAAAGAACAAACACGGCAGCGCTTGATTCAATCAGCACATAAATTGATTTTAGAAAAAGGCCTGGCAGGTTTAACGATGAATCAAATCGCCCGCAAAGCCGGCATTGCCCAACCCAGTTTTTATAATCATTACAGCGCCCTGTCTGAATTAATTATCGACGTGCGAAAACTAATGGCTGAACGTTATTTAGCGCCACTGCAAGACTATTTTGTCAAAGCGATTAACGACTGGAAAAAGCAATCAGTCGATGCACAAAATATTCAACTAAACCGAGAAGCACTAAGAACGCTGAATAAAAATTACCTGAGTTATAACTTCGACATTTTACTGCGCGATATTAATATATTTAAAGTGGTATTGGCTGACTATCACGACCAAGGCAGCCCTCTACAGAACGAGTTAGGTAAGTTAATTGATGATATCAATGTGGCTTGGTGTGAATTTTTATCAGACTTAGCCGCTGAAAATAATCTTGAAATCCCTTTGGATCATATCCAGTTATATGTCGATAGCCTAAGCGCCTTAAGCCATCAATTAGTGCTTGGCTGTGATATGAAGCGCTATACAAAAGAACAAGCCGTGCGGGTATTAACCCAACTATCCGAAACTTTGATTACAGAACAACTGTCTATCATCAATTTGAAAATAATACATTAGAGATCTTGTCATATGACCATAAAAACGCCTAAACCAAAGGCAAGCAGTGCAAATCAAAAAACACATTACCGTACCTGTAATTTATGTGAAGCAATGTGCGGCATTGAAATTGTCACCTCTGGCAAACAAATTCTTAGTATAAAAGGTGATAAGCAAGACACCTTCAGCCGAGGCCATATTTGCCCTAAAGCAACGGCTTTACAAGACCTGCATGAAGACCCGGATCGTTTGCGTCAGCCAGTAGAAAAAGTAAATGGCGAGTGGAAAGAAATTTCATGGGAAGATGCCTTCGAAAAAACGGTTGCCTATATTCATGCCGTGCAACAGAAATACGGGCGCGATGCGCTAGGCACTTATTTTGGTAACCCAAACGTACATAATCTGGGTTCTATGCTGTATGGACGTGAACTACAGCATACTCTACGCACCAAGAATAAATTCTCTGCCACCTCGGTTGACCAACTGCCACACCACATTATTGCCCACAAATTATTTGGTCATCAGCTAAAAATGCCGGTTCCTGATATTGACAACTGCGACCATTTTTTAATTATCGGGGCCAATCCGGTTGCCTCAAATGGCAGTATTATGAGTGTGCCCGACGTGAAAGCGCGCCTAAAAGCTATTACTAAAAAAGGCGGAGAAGTCATTGTCATTGACCCGCGCTTAACGGAAACCGCAGAAATTGCATCGAAGCATCATTTCATCAAACCCGGTTCAGATGTTTTATTACTCTTAGCCATGCTCAACACCTTATTTACAGAGAAGCTCGCCAAACCTGGGCGTTTAAAAGAGTTTACACCTGAATGGAATCAACTCGCGATTGATGCCGCTCCGTACACACCCGAACGCGTGGCTCAGTATACGGGCATCGAAGCTCCTGACATAAGACAATTAGTGCGTGATTTTGCAACAGCGAAAGCAGCTGTTTGTTACGCAAGAATGGGCGCTTCTGTGCAAGCATTTGGTACGCTGAGTCAATATTTGATCATGGTATTTAATATATTAAATGGCCGATTGGATGCGCGTGGTGGCATGATGTTTACCCAACCCGCAGCCGATTTAATCAGCCATACTGGTAAAGGGCATTTTGGACGGACGCACTCACGGGTTCGTCAACTACCTGGATTCTCAGGCGAGTTACCCGTTTCCGCCTTGGCTGAAGATATTTTGACCGAAGGTGAAGGCCAAATTAAAGCCATGGTGATGATGGCGGGTAACCCGGTGTTATCGACCCCCAACGGCCAGCAATTAGATAAGGCGTTTCAGAATCTGGATTTCATGGTGTCGATTGATTTCTATATCAATGAAAGTAACCGCCATGCGGATATTATTCTGCCCCCTGTGAGTATTCTAGAGCGTTCACATTATGATTTAATTTTCCACCTGCTTGCGGTGCGCAATACCGCTAAATACAATCCGCCTTTATTTAAAGCGGGAGCAAATACCAAGCAAGACTGGGAAATATTATTAGAACTGAGCCATCGTCTTCGTGGCAAAACCGATTTGAAAAGCCAGATTTTACATAAAGCAAAAATGCTCCTCGGCCCCGAAGCCCAGCTCGATTTCATGTTAAGAAGCGGCCCGTACGGTGGCGGCTTGAATCTTTTAAAAGGCATGAGCCTAAGCAAACTAAAAGCCAACCCTCACGGTATTGATTTAGGTGAATTAAAACCTGCGCTACCTAACGCTTTAAAGACAAAGGATAAGCAAATTCAACTGAATCGCGCGTTCTTTATGGCAGACTTGCCGCGCGTTAATCAGCATTTTTTCAAAGATGAACCCAAAAATTCAGCTAGGCCTTTCAGCTTAATTGGTCGTCGCCATGTACGCAGTAATAATTCATGGATGCATAACAGTCAGCGTTTAGTCAAAGGTAAAAACCGCTGCACGGTGCTGATCCACCCTTATGATGCTTCAGCACTAAAAATAGATAACGCCCAAACAGTGAAGATCGAATCACGCGTTGGTCAAGTTGAATTACCGGCTGAAATAACAGAAAAAATCATGCAAGGCGTAGTCAGTATTCCGCACGGTTTTGGCCATAATAAACAGGGCACGGCTTGGAAAATAGCTGAAGCCCATGCGGGCGTCAGCGTAAATGACTTAAGTGATGAAATGCAAATTGATGAACTAAGCGGTAATGCCGTTTTAAACGGTATACCGGTAAGTATTCAGATAGTGAAATGATGTATTAAATTGCACTATCTACCCAGAAAAGAACATAGATTAATAAACAACGGAGAGCCGTATGCAAAACCCATTATTCGAAAATGTACAACTTGGCCCATTATTCCTAAAAAATAGAATTGTTATGGCGCCAATGACACGCACCTTTTCGCCGGGCAATGTGCCCAATGACAAAGTTGTAGAGTACTACGCTCGCCGTGCAGAGAACGAAGTCGGACTCATCATCACCGAAGGCACACCTGTCGGACATAAAGCTGCTAACGGTTACCCTAATGTTCCCTTTATGTACGGCGAAGCGGCATTAGCAGGCTGGAAAAAAGTCGTTGAGGCGGTGCATGCGAAAGGTGGGAAAATTGCGCCTCAGTTATGGCATGTCGGTGCCGTCCGCAAAGAAGGCACGGAACCCGATAAGAGCATCCCTGGTTACAGCCCTTCCGGCCTATTCAAACCCGGTAAAGAAAGTGGCGTGGCCATGAGCAAGCAGGATATTGATGAGGTGGTTGAGGCCTTTGCCCAAGCCGCTGCCGATGCCAAAGAAATAGGCTTTGATGCGATTGAAGTTCATGGTGCACACGGCTATTTAGTTGATCAATTTTTCTGGGAAGGTTCAAACCAGCGTACTGATGAATACGGTGGTGATTTGGTCGCACGAACTCGTTTTGCAGTCGAAATCGTTAAAGCAATTCGCGCGCGTGTGGGTGCCGACTTCCCGATTATTTTCCGTTTCTCACAATGGAAACAACAAGATTACAATGCCCGCCTAGCACAAACGCCAGAAGAGCTAAACGCCTTTTTAACACCTCTTGTTGAAGCAGGTGTCGATATTTTCCATTGCAGTACACGGCGTTTTTGGGAAAAAGAGTTTGAAGGTTCAGACATGAATTTGGCAGGCTGGACAAAAGAATTATCAGGCAAACCTGTGATCACAGTGGGTAGTGTTGGTCTTGATAGCAGTTTTATTGATGAAGCAGGTTCAAGCTTGGGTATGTCTGATAAAGCGGGGGTAGCGTCGGGTTCTATTCAACAGCTTTCTGATCGTGTAAAAGCGGGCGAGTTTGATTTAGTGGCAGTCGGTCGTGCACTTCTTCAAGACCCTGAGTGGGTGATTAAAGTGAAGGAAGAACGTTTGGATGAACTACAGGATTTCAGTAAAGCATCGTTAATGAAATTAGTTTAATTGCATTTAAGGCGCTTGGTTAAGTGCTTTCGCAGAAAAGCTCGTGGTTTAAGACTTAACTAAGCGCTATTCAAATAAGAGCCTTTTAAGGCCTTATTTGCCAGCTTTTCGTGCTGCTTCGAGCCAAACATCAAACACTGCCTGATTAGATTTTATCCAATTCAAAGCATGTTGACGAATCTGTTTCTGAGAATCTTCACCATTAGCGATTAACATATTTTCAGCACTCACATCACTGATCGCTAATTTTGCTACTGCAAATAATTTAGCTGCCGAAGGGTTCTTCGCGGCAAAGACTTTATTCACCACAATACGCTGGCTATTAATATCGAATCCATAATTTCTACCATTGGATAATGAGGTGTCAGAACCGTTCGGATTAGCCGAAAAAGGCACTTCTAACCAAACCACATCTTTTCCTGGCACTAACTTGCCAGAGACCCAATAAGGCGTCCATGTGTAATAGAAAATTGAGTCACCTTCATTATAACGCGCTATCGTATCTGCAATAATCGCGGCATATTGGCCTTGTTTGTGGCTAATACGATCACCCAATTTAAAAGCATCTAATTGATATTCAATCACCCCTTCGCAACCCCAACCTGCCTGGCAACCCGTTAAATCTGCTTTGCCATCGTTATCGGTATCAAACAGTGCCGCAACCTTGGCATTTTTAAATTGTGCGATATTGTTAATTTTGTATTTGTTTGCGGTTTTTTTGTCGATCAAATAACCTTGAATAGCCCCTTCTATATAAAAGCCTTCGCGGTAAAATACCTTATCGCCACCGGCATTGTCATACATCGAATTATGTAAGGGGAACCAATTGACGGCCATATACGTCGAATCGCCATTGGCAATTGAGGTATAAGCAGCACCATAGTCAACTTCTTTAATATCTTGAACATCGTAACCAAGCTGATGTAAAGCCTCGTTCAGCACCATGGTTTGGAATGCTTCTTCAGATATTGGGCTGTGCAAGGCTTGCACCTTGACACCTTTACCCGGTTTTTCATTGGCATAGCTTAGGTTAAGCGTCATGACTAATGACAAAGCAATAAACGCGCTAAGTAGGTTTTTCATATATTTCTCTTTTGTAATTTCGACTTTAAGCTCACAACTAATCCTATGGGTCCTTTCATATACCAAACACCAACGCCCCTTTCTCTAGTCGATCGCCCTAAGGACTGAGTCATTCGGTCCAGTATAATTGCCAGAATCACGATACCGATACCGCCCACCGTTGCAAGACCAATGTCTAGCCTGCCGATTCCGCGCAGTACCATTAATCCCAAGCCCCCTACCGAGATCATAGAAGCAATCACTACCATCGATAAACTCAGCATCAGGGTTTGATTCACCCCTGCCATAATCGTTGGCATCGCTAGCGGAAGCTGAACCTTAAAGAGCATTTGCCGTTCGTTTGCACCAAAGGATTGAGCGGCTTCAATTAAATTACCTGGTACTTGTCGAATGCCTAAATTCGTTAAACGAATGACGGGGGCGACGGCAAAGATGATGGTCACTATCACACCCGGCACATTACCAATACCAAATAACATGACAATCGGTACTAAATAGACAAAGGCTGGTGTGGTTTGCATCGCGTCCAGTAAAGGCCTGATAACACGCTGACTGCGATCACTTCTCGCCATCCAGATGCCTGTTGGAATACCTATCAACATACAAAAAAGCACAGAGGTTAACACCAAAGACAAGGTTGTCATTGCCTCCTGCCAAGCCCCAATCGCCCCAACAAACAGCAAGCTGAGCATGGTCATCAATCCGAGCCGCTTGCCCACCAGCTGCCAGGCAAGTAACCCGAACAACAAAATCATAATTAATGGCGATACGCCCTGAAGCAGTGCTTCAATAGTTTGCAGTGTAGTATCTATAGGTGTTTTTATGGCGGAAAATATCGGCCTGAAGTGAAGCACCAACCAAGCAACAAAAGTTTCCACCCAATCTTGAAGGGGAATCCATTCTTGTGAAAATGGCTCACTCAATGAAAAGGGCACCCTCTCTTCAATACCCGCAGATAAACTAGCCCTTAGCTCAGTATTTGATGACTCAACAGCACCCCATGGGTTACTTCCACCACTTTCTACGGGCGCAGTCGCTGCCCAGGGGTCAGCAGCTTGCTCACTCATGCTTTAACCTCACGATCTAATGTTTCTAACAACAGACTCTGGCTAATTACCCCTAGATATTTATTATCTTTATCGACTACCGGCACCGGGCAAGGCGAAGCAGCCACCTGTCCTATCACTTCATTTATCTGAGTAGTATTGATGATAGCGTCAACATCCAGAAAAGTACTCTCGAGTTGGCTTTGCTCAGATAAGGTCTCTGGCAAATTGTCCGTTAGTAAAACACCGCGTAAATGATCATGCTCATCGGTGATATAAACATAGTTTGATTCATGACGACTCAGGTTAGTTAACGCTTGAGTAAACTCGATATTCGACGCTTGTTTAATTACACTGACATTGGCTTGCGTCGCAATATCGCCTGCATTAAAGACATTACTGACATCGACGCCTTTAAAGAAGGATGCAACATAGCCATTTTCTGGGTTCTGAAGTATCTCATCCGGTTTGCCTACCTGAATCACTTCACCGCCTTGCATAATGGCAATACGATCACCAATGCGCATGGCTTCATCTAGATCGTGAGAAATAAAGATAATCGTGCGACGGTGTTTTTGTTGAAGATGCACCAACTCATCTTGCATTTCGGTTCTAATTAAAGGATCCAAAGCCGAGAAGGCTTCATCCATCAGTAGAATGTCCGGATCATTTGCCAAGGCTCTGGCAAGACCAACACGTTGTTGCATACCGCCAGATAACTCATCAGGATAGCTCATGGCATGTGCTTCAAGGCCAACTTGATTCAATGCTTTAGTGGCTTTTTCGTGTCGAAGGTCTTTCGGCTCACTGCTTAATTCCAAACCAAATGCAGCATTTTGCAAGACCGTTAAATGTGGCAGTAACGCAAAAGATTGAAACACCATACTGACTTTATGACGCCGAACAGACCTTAGGCTTTTTTTATCGAGGCGGGTAATATCTTCACCATCGATCAGAACTTGCCCGAGAGTCGGCTCGATTAATCGATTAAGCAGCCTAACCAAGGTCGACTTACCAGAACCAGACAAGCCCATGATAACAAAAATCTCACCTTCTTTGATTTGCAAAGAAGCATTTTGAACACCCACAGTCATCCCTGTTTGACTAAAAATAGTGTCTTTAGAGACACCAGACTCAAGCATTTTAATGGCTTTTCCAGGCTTACTACCAAACACCTTGTATAAGCTTTTAACTTCTACTTTATAATCCATAGCCTTCTTATTGTTTACTACTAACGCCGTGTTTAATAGCCAATGGGGTGCGTTGGCTCTTATTTATACACCTTGTGTCGCGGTTTTAGGTGCAAAAATTCTAAACTTTCAGGAAGTTTTTTCTGAAGTGTTTTAATTCGGCTATCGACTCACGAATATCATCCATCGCTAAATGGGTATTCTTCTTTTCAAAACCTTTTAAAATTTTAGGATTCCAGCGCATTGCGAGTTCTTTTAAGGTGCTGACATCTAGGTTCCTATAATGGAAATAGGCTTCGAGCTCTGGCATGTATTTCACTAAAAAACGTCGATCCTGACCAATCGTATTGCCACAAATCGGTGATACACCGGCACCGACATACTCTTTTAAAAATTCGATCGTTTGTAACTCAGCTTCTCGCTCGGAAACGGTACTCGCACGAACTCGTTCGGTTAAACCATTTTCACTATGGGTTTTGGTGCACCATTCATCCATGGCATTTAAAAGTTCATCGCTTTGATGAACGGCGATAACCGGCCCTTCAGCAAGAGTATTTAAATCACCATCCGTCACAATAGTAGCAATCTCAATAATACGTTCTTTTTCAGGGTCTAAACCTGTCATTTCCAGATCAATCCAGATCAGATTTTGCTTCCTGCTTTTGGCATTTTGTTGTTCACTCATAAAACATCCTTTTCTATATATTTAATAACGCGTTAAAAATAGCATTTTGATTTGCTTAGTATCGCTCAACCTTAATGCTTATTGTTTATTTTCTCAATAAATTCTCAATAAGAACTCATTGAAGATAAACGCACAATAACAACAATACGCTACTGTATAGGTCTTTTAGGGTTTTGCTGTGTTTGCTGATAGAATAGTTTTAGTTTTACCCGCGCTATCTAGGGAGAAACTCTCCTCTTTCACTTTCAGGCTATTTTTTATCTATGAGTAAACGAAAATTAAATCGTCGTCAAAAATGGCGTATTGAAAAAATCCAGGCCGAAAAGATTGCCCGCGCGAACAAAGTAGATAAAAAACTAAGTGAAGATTACAAAGCCAGTGACCTCGGTGATGAACAGACCGGTTTAGTCATTGCGCATTATGGGCAACTTGTTGATATCGAACCCCTCGATAATGCTTCAGACAAAACCATTCATCGCTGCCATGTGAGAGCAAATGTGGATGCACTCGTGACCGGCGATGTCGTGGTATGGCGACCAGGCAGTCACCAAAGTGGTGTTATTGAAACCAGAATGGAGCGACAAAGTTTGCTTCAACGGCCCGATAATTATGGCCTTCTTAAGCCTGTCGCGGCAAACATCGATAGAATACTGATTGTGGTTGCCAGCGAACCAACACCTTATGCTAACCTGATTGACCGGTATTTAGTTGCTTCTGAAACCCTGGGGATTCAGCCTGCTTTGCTCTTCAATAAAAGCGATTTGATCAACGATGACAACCGAGACGACATTGAGTCTCTTTGTAAAACCTATCAAGACTTAGGTTACGAAGTGCTCAAAACCTCTGCCAATGAAGTGGCCCATTGCGAAGGTGAACTCTTGGATTGGTTAACCCATCACACCAGTGTATTAGTCGGGCAATCTGGCGTCGGTAAATCGTCTCTTATCCGAAGCATCTTAGGCGATCAGAGTATTAAGGTTGGCGCTTTATCTGAACTTTCCAGAAAAGGTACGCATACCACCACAACCGCCAAGCTTTTTCATATTCCTGGTGGTGGAAAATTAGTCGATTCTCCGGGCATCCGAGAGTTCGGCCTTTGGCATATCAGTGAAGCAGAGTTATTAGACGGGTTTATCGAATTACGCCCCTATATTGGTTACTGTCGTTTTCGTGATTGCAAACACAAATCAGAACCCAAATGCGCCATTTTAGATGCTGTCGAAAAAGGGCAAATAAGCGCGTCAAGAATGGCAAGCTATCGTCGTATATTAGATACCTTAAATGATAAAGAAACCTTTGAAGCGTAAAGAAAAAATTAGTTTTCACTAAGTCCTGCATATCTAAAAAAGCCAACTATACTCATTTTAATAATTATGAAGAGTTTTGTTCGTTGCGCTTCCGCCTTCGTCAACAAATTCCTTCACCAGACTAAATACAAAAAAACCCACCTAATACCACAATTATGTGGATAATTTGACTTATATATGACTGCTTTGACTGATATATGAACGATAGTACGATGCCAAAAAGTGCTCAGGAGTGGGCCGAATATCTAAATACAAAACAGCTTCCTTCTCCGTTTAGAGTAGGTGAATTCGTTCTTCGCAAACTCGAAAAGGAGGCACTGTCATACCATCAACTTGCGAATATTATTAATCGTGATCCTATTCTATCGTTTAAAATACTCACACAGGCCAATCGAGAGGCTGAACAGTCAAGTCTGGGAAGCCAGGAAGGCAGCAAAACATTAAGTCATGCCATTAGCATGCTGGGCATCGAGGGCTTAAAAGAAAGTATTCAAAACTTACCCAAAAAAGCCATCTCACCAAAAAACATTACCAGCTTTTATTATTTACGAACACTTTGCACCAGCCTGTATGCGGGGCATTTAGCGCGCGCAATTTCACTGCGAAAAAAGAAAGGTAACGCAGAAGATATTTATTGGTCAGGCTTATTCTTAGGCGCCCCTATTTGGCATCTTTGGCGTTTTGCGACACCTGAAATGCGCCTAATACGTTATGCCATACGCTCTAATTTCAAACTCCCGAAAATAGCCGAAGAAGAAGTCTTGGGGGACACCTTGGTGAATATCACCAAAACCATGTCACAAGAACTCAAACTGCCTAAAATGGCCCAGGAATGCTACGACATAGACAATCAACCGAGTTTGAAAGACTGGATAAAAATCGCACTTTGCATTGATGGCGATAAAGCGGTTAAAACAATTGATGACAGAGAACTGAAGATCAAAATGCAGTCTCCTCATTTTATTGTGATGTTAGCGAATATGCTGGCGCATTACTCGTCTTACTGTTGGTATTCACGTGCAACGTTGCGCACTCAACGCATTCTGGCCTATTACCTGAACTGTAGTTTGGAAGATGCTATTACATTTTCGCATGAAATAGCGGCAGACATGTCTCGCGGCCATCCTCTTCCCGGGCTAATGCTACCTGCGGCAAAATTATTTATTCCACCAAGAAAGCGTACAAAAGCTCAGCAAAACAAGAGCATTGAAGCTTTCCAGGAAAGTACATTTAATACCACAGCATTGCCTCAAGAAGTTCTCGAAGCTCAAAAGCGTGAAGAAGAGAAGTCTAAAAAAATCAAA
>CAXBDA010000027.1:0-43147 GCA_963974595.1 uncultured Oleiphilus sp.
AACTTGGCCATAAGTATGAAAAAAAATTGGCTTTTCAGGTATGGGATTCAGAAGGTCGTTTATTCTTTGAGAATTATTCCTCATTACCTAAGAAATTTAAAACGCTGAAACCCGGATATGAAGACATCAATGCTGATGGCCTGCATTGGAGGATATTTACATTAAAAGATGCCGATTTTGGGTTTTGGATTAGAACAGCGCAAAGAGAAGATGTGCGTACCGAGCTCACGTCAGAAATTTCGATTAATACCATTATGCCTAACTTAATTATGCTTCCGGTATTAGTTTTCTTGATAGTGCTATTGATCCGAAAAGGCCTATCACCCCTTCAGCAAGTATCACACGCTTTGAAAAAACGTGGTTACCAGAACCTGGAACAGATTCCTGCATCAGACTACCCTGTCGAATTAGCTTATTTAGTGGACGAGCTTAATGGCTTGTTTAATAGGCTGTCCGAGGCTTCAGAAAGGGAGCGGCGCTTTACCGCTGATGCAGCGCATGAGCTGAGAACACCGTTATCCATTTCAAAAGTGCATCTACAAAATATTTTTCAAATTAGTCCGTCAGATCAAGTAAAGGATTTTGTAGATAAAGCCTTGGTAGGTATCGACAGGCTCATTCATATGGTTCAGCAGTTGCTAATTTTGAGCCGCCTGGATGCTCAGCAAGAGCCAGTGGTATCAACAGAGATTAATGTCAGCTCAATGATTAATGACATACTTAGTGATCTCAAACATCAGAGTATTTTATTGAATAAAAGTATCTCTTTTGACAATAAACAAGAGATTAAATGGCCAGGGCATGATCTGCAGATGCGCATACTATTGCGTAATTTACTTGATAACGCCTGCCGGTATGCGCAAGACCACACTCAAATCTCACTCTTCTTGGATGACCGTCATTTGGTTGTTCGCAATGTGTGTACGGCCATATCAGAAGAGATGCTTTCATTATGTCTGGAAAGATTCAAGCGGGGCGTAAGTAATCAGCAAGGTTCAGGTTTAGGCTTGTCAATTTGTCAGCAAATTTGCCGACAAAATGCTTATTCTTTGTCTATGATCAATCGTACTGATGGAGTCGAAGGGATAGAAGTATCGATATCGATACGTTAATCTCACTTTGCAGGTACGACTATACGGCTAAAAGAAGCGCTCTTCTTGGCTACTAAGTCACGTAAAAAGCATAGTTTTCTTGCTCAAACCCACCTTGCTTTGTAGGATAGACGCTCTGTAAGCTTAAGTCTGGGAGACTTGAATGAAAAAAGTAATTATTGCATCTCTTGTCGCACTATCTTTATTGTTAAGTGGTTGCCAAAGCTTTCAAAAAGATCGCGATTTGGAGCTATATCTTGTAGGCGCGGCATTAAGTTATGCTATCGGTAAACATGTTTGTCGTAAAAGTGAATTTAGGGAAAATTGCGGTGTGGGTGCAGCGGCGGCATTTGTTCTTTGGTACTAGACACCTATTTATTAGTGATTCATATTTATGATTGATGAAGCAGACGCTTTAAGTTTCGACAAGCAAATTTGTTTTTCTTTGTATAGCGCAGCGAATGCAATGGTAAGAGCTTATCGACCATTTCTCAATAGTATGGATCTGACGTATCTTCAATACATTGTGATGATGATTTTGTGGGAAGAGCAAGGCATTAGTGTCTCCTCACTTGGCAATAAACTTCATCTAGACTCAGGCACCTTAACCCCCCTGCTAAAGCGCCTGGAAAGTAAAGGCTTAGTGAATAGAAAAGTCTCTGATATAGATGAGCGGGTTAAATGCTTATTTTTAACGGATGCAGGGCTAGCCCTCAAAACTCGTGCAAGTAGTATCCCTGAAAAAGTCTTATGTAAAACAAGCGTGCCACTTGCGTCTCTTTTACAATTAAAAGTGCAGTGTGATCAGTTACTAGATTCTTTTGATGAGAATCTTTGAGGCGACTTATATTCCCACCATAATACTCACCAGACCGTATTAATCACTCGACTACCAATAAGGTTTTGATCTGAGGTTACTAACTGAGAATTTAAAATTATAGAGGTTGCAGCAATTATTCTATCTGCTGGGTCATTATTTATATCAGAACCAAAATTTACTGACAGTTCAGCAATTTCAGGAGAAATTGATTGAACAGAAATACTTCGAGACTGCAAAAATAAATTAATAAAATTAGCAGCAGTTGTATCAACTTCAATACACTTCTTTTTAATTAACATTGATATTTCCCATATAGAAATATCCGAAATTATTAATGTATTACTTTCATCTGCTTTATTAATCGCATTCAAGGCATCCTTAGATAATTTATCAGGCACTAAGGCATCCCATATTATTGCGCAAGTATCCATTAAAATCATTGTAAAACGTCCCATTCACTTTCTATTGGGGCTATTACGTTATGTATTTTTGCAGTTGTTGCCAGTGAGTTTAATTGTTTTTTTGCAATTTCTTTTTTGTCCTCTGGCGCGCTTATACTCGCTAACAATTTACCATTCGAGGTAACTAAAATCTGTTCGCCCGAGCCTGCAGCCTCTAAATATTTCAAAAGGTTGGCTCTAAAGTCACTAATGTTTATAGTCTGCATAATGCCACCATTGTACAAGTTATACGTACAATCATATAATTAAAAGCACAACAAGGCAACCTTACGAAACCCAGCAAGCTGTCAGCGTCACCGGACTCCATAATAGGGTCAGCAATATTATCCCAATCAACAGCCAAGCTTTTAAGCTCGATTAAACGACAACAATCGACAGCCTTTCAACATTAATAAACTAAAATTTTATTTTACCGCCCTTAAACAAAATTGTTGAATGCTCTTTATCAGCTTTTGCTGATCAATCGTTTTTGCTTCACTGATATGACTACCTATTGAGCCTAAAAGAGTTTCCGAGAGTGTGCCTACTAGTCCAGCGGCAGATACTTCAACATCTTGCTGGCAAAACTCATTACTGTGAATAGCTTCCTGAATAAGCGCTTCGAATATTTCCCCGTAAGCCTGCCGATACTTGAGACGCTCATGCTGAACATTTGGATCAACCGGCTCTGCAATTAAGGCATAAGCTAAACGATACCCTTCAAGTGCACGCTCTGAGAATACCTGTATCGCACTGGCTAGACGTCGTTCACATGAAAGATGGCTTTCTTCAGGAAAAGCGGCTTGCCGAACTTGAGCAACTTCTTTTTCGGTCGCACACCTAAAAACTGCTGCACATAATTCAGCCTTCGAATCAAAGTATTTATACACAGTTCCAATCGCAACGTGCGCTTGTTCTGCCAATAATGCGATGGTCAGGTTTTGAAAACCTTCCTTTGCTACTAAGGTAAGTGCAGTACTCAGCAATAAATTATGCTGCGCTTTTTTTCGTGCTTCGGTTTTTTCAGTAGGACGATATGACATGTTTTTCTGTCCGATAAAAAGAGATCTGATCGCTAATCTATATAACGTTAAGTCTAACAATCAAGATTGCTCATAGCTATTCTTCATACAATATAGTGTGCTCTAATCGCGTCGTTTTATTCTGAAAATTTCTTGAGTTTTCTCAAATACTTTTATTAAAAACCTGTCTAAACTTAACCTTAATAAGGTTTATTTTTCGATTTTGGTGTGATTATGTTTTTGATTATCTCAAGCCTGATAGGTGGAATTGGATTATTCCTATTAGGCATGATCTTAATGACTGACGGCCTAAAAGCGCTTGCAGGTAATGCCCTTCGAAACTGGCTAGAACGATTCACGGGATCAACACCCAAAGCGGTTCTAACAGGCATGTCAATCACGGCACTCGTGCAGTCGTCAAGCGTCACCACCATGGCAACTATTGGCTTTGTTTCTGCAGGACTACTTAATTTTAGCGGTGCAATCGGTGTCATCATTGGCGCTAATTTAGGTACAACCAGTACCGGTTGGATTGTATCACTCCTCGGCCTAAAACTTTCCATTGGGCAATTCATTCTGCCATTTATTGGCGTAGGTGCTTTGTTAAAGTTATTTAGCCACGGAAAACTAACCCATTTAGGTATTGCCATAGCGGGGTTTGCGACGATATTTGTGGGCATTCAAATCATGCAAGACAGCATGTCTGGGCTCACCGAGCATATTGATCTTAGCCAATATTCAACCTCGGGAATGCAAGCACGCCTAATGCTCGTATTGGTAGGTACGGGCCTCACGGTACTCATGCAATCATCAAGTGCAGCTGTTGCAACCACGCTTACCGCACTCGCAGCCGGGACTATTTCGATAGAGCAAGCCGCCGCCTTGGTCATAGGGCAGAATATGGGCACGACCGTCAATGCCGGGATTGCCGCCATTGGCGCCAGCGTACTGGCTAAACGTACCGCCTTGGTTCATATCGTGTTCAATATCGGGACAGGAATTATCGCCTTCTTCTTATTGCCATGGTTTATTTATTTACTAGAATTATTTACTGAGCATTGGCTTGGTGAAGATCATGCCCTGAGTTTAGCAGCATTTCATACGGCCTTTAATTTGTTAGGGGCCGCTATTTTTTTACCTATGACCAAACAACTGACTTGGCTGGCTGAGCTCTGTATTCGTGAAAATAAACCGTCACTTACACGAACACTAAATAATGGTTTAATTGCCGTCCCCTCACTTGCACTAGATACCGTTCAGCATATTCTTCACGAGTGCACACTCATTACGCTGCAGAATACGGCTTCTCGCTTACGTGGCGAAGACACTCAAACCCCGGTAATTTTTCTCAATGACGTACTCCAGGCAAATCGAGACACGGCCGTTTTTATTTCGAAATTAACTCGTGTTGAAGGTAAAGAGTTGAGTCAGCTCAATCATATTCTTCACGCTCTGGATCATATCAACCAATGCGCAGTTGAAGCGTCTAATCCAGAGCTTTTAGATGCTTGCTTTCGTATACCTGAGCTAAAACGCAGAAGCGAACATTTAGCTGACTTATTCTTATTGGGCGCGCAAGCATTATCAGACAAGTCTCCACCTTATCCGAGCACAGTTGCCGAGCAACTTAGCCATGCAATTCAATATAGCTCAGACGCAAGACCGGCTATTCTCAAGTCAACATTAGACAATCAAATAAATTTAGAAGATGCTTTATTTGCGCTTAACGCCCAGCGTCGACTTGAGCAGGTAACCTTACATGCTGTCCGTGCGTTACATTATCTTGAGCTATTAAGTCTTGATAAAAAACATGCTTCCGACTCTAACGAATTAGATACCAGCCTATTAAAATCTACCTAGGGTGTTCATGTGAAGTACAAACTAAAAAGGACAAAAAAATGGACTATCAACAAGCTAAGCATTACTTACTGGGTAAACCCGATGCACGTGAAGACTACCCTTTTGGCCCTGAGGTAATGGTGCCAAAAATCAAAGGTAAAATGTTTGCCACACTAAGTATTGAAAAAGGTCTTGGCAACATGAATCTAAAGTGCGACCCGGCCCACGCACAAGAACTTAGAGATTTATTTGAGTCAGTTAAACCAGGTTATCATATGAATAAATTGCATTGGAATACCATCATTTTAGATGGTTCAATTCCTCAAGGAGAGATCGAAAGAATGATTGATCATTCTTATGGTTTGGTCGTTAAGAAGCTTAAGAGAACCGAACGTGAAGCATTAGAGCTGCGCCACAGTAAGGACACTTTATATCGTGATTAATGTGTTTTCTAAGCAGTGATCAGCCCTCATAAAATACAACATCCCTCCTCAAAACTGGTTATTTTTTCATCATTTTATTGCACAGAAGAAAGAAGTGAATTATAGTTCATTTTATAAAGTAACCGAGGACTATAACGCCATGAACTCTCAAGATATGATCAATGCTGATACGTTTACCCCAAGTAATGACTATTGGGCTGAAACGCATAAGGTTGAAAACCAAGTTGAAGCACTTGAAAACTATAATGTTTTTGAAAGTGATTTAGCCTTGCAAGAAGCCGTTTCAGCGCATGGTGCCGATTGGGCGGTCGCTAACCTTAAAGAATTTGGTGCACTGTGTGGCTCGAAAGAAGTGATTGAATGGGGGTTTTTAGCCAACGAGAATAAACCTCAACTTTATACCCATGATCGCCACGGCAAACGTATCGATGAGGTGCGTTATCACCCTGCTTATCATCAACTCATGTCTCTATCTATGGAAGAAGGCCTTCATGCCTCACACTGGCAAAACACGCCCGGCGCCCATGTTGCCAGAGCAGCCAAAAGTTTGATGATGACACAAGTAGAAGCGGGCCACGGCTGCCCCATTACCATGACATCAGCAGCTATGCCTACTTTAAAGCGGCAGGCAAATTTATTTGAAGAATGGGCACCTAAAATTCTTCATAATTCATATGACGCTCGCAACATTCCTCATACAGAAAAAGACAGTGTCACCATTGGCATGGCTATGACAGAAAAACAAGGTGGCTCCGATGTCCGTTTGAACAGCACGCGCGCGCGGCCAATTGGACACGGCGGCCCAGGCGAAGCGTATGAGTTAATTGGTCACAAATATTTTGTATCTGCCCCTATGTGTGATGCATTTTTAGTTCTGGCGCAAACAACAAGTGGCGTATCTTGCTTTCTTGTTCCGAGATGGCGCCCGGATGGCACAAAAAATCCGCTGCAGATACAGCGCCTTAAAAATAAGATGGGGAATATTTCTAATGCCTCTAGTGAAACGGAATTACGCGGCGCACTTGGCTGGATGGTGGGTGATGAAGGCCGAGGCGTTTCGGCCATTCTCGAAATGGTTGCGATGACGCGCTTTGACTGCATGATAGGCTCATCTGCATTAATGAGACAATCAGTATCTCAAATAACGCATCATTGCCAGTCTCGCTTTGCATTTGGAAAAGTACTTAACCAACAACCCTTAATGCAAAACGTATTAGCCGATTTAATTCTGGAAAGTGAAGCCTCTACCGCACTCAGCATGCGTTTAGCACGTTCATTAGATATGAGCGAACAATATGAACAGGAAAAACATCTGGTCCGTATCGGTACTGCCATCGGTAAATACTGGATTTGCAAGCGCTCACCGGGTCATGCTTACGAAGCAATGGAGTGTATAGGCGGCAGTGGTGTCATGGAAGATTGTATTATGCCGAGGCTATTTAGAGAGTCCCCGATTAATACCATCTGGGAAGGTAGCGGTAATGTTCAGTGCCTGGACATGTTACGAGCCATGCAAAAATCACCGGCTTCACTCGATGCCTTTCTAAATGAAATTTATCTAGCTGAAAGTAAGCACCCACTTATTGCTGAAAATATAAAGAAACTGCAATCTGAACTTTCCAACAAGCACAATATTGAGTTTCGTTCGCGCAGTATTGTGCAACAAATGGCGCTTCTATTTCAGGCATCAAGCCTATTTCAATACGGCGAGCCATCAATTGCGGATGCTTTTTGTTCTGCTCGATTAAAAAATGGAAATAAGGGCTGGGTTTATGGTACATTGCCAGACAATATAGACTGTAATGCAATCATTCAACGGGCAACACCTGTTAACTAAGCAATAGCGCATTATCAATACTGTGCTATTTATTGCCTTACAGCTTATAGTGTTACCCATCACTATGTATCGTTTTACCTACTGCTTAGTCACTATGTTTGCTTGATAACAGGCCTTTTTAAGTTCTGTAAATCAATCGACAAGGATCTAGTCACTATGCCATTTTTTATAAGCAATCTTATTGTGTTATCAGCGCAAGTTACTTTAAACTGACTGACCACATAATAATGATAAAAATCGCTATTGAATAGGGCTCTCGGTCATTAAGAGTGAATCTTGATACTCACAGGATACCTTGTTCCAGTTATGTTTTTTATAGTAAAAACTTTCTGAATTGGTGAAAAAATTGGAGCGTACACTATGTCTACTACCTACGATATCGATGAAGTTATCACCGTCGATGAAACCATTGAAAAAGGTTATTTCTACCTGGAAAACCGAAAGTTTCGCGGCCCCTTCGAAAGTGAAGAGAGAGCGTCACTTGCAGCCTTAGAAAACTGTAAACTAACCACACCAGGTGAATGCCGTGCAATCTATCATGGTTCAGCAAAAATGGATCAAACAACCAGACTGAATGAACCTATGAGCGACATGCGTCAAACAGCATCTGTCGAGTGCCCTTAAGTCATTTATCTATTAATACCCTTTCTATAAAGACTTATCCTTAAGTAGTTTATTTAGTATATTGACTTCAAACCAGATAGGTGGTTTGAAGCATTTCTTCTGTTACGCGTTATCACCCTTCTTTTTAATTCTCATTATTTAAAACCACCCCTAGGGTATACCTCCTGATTATGCTTGGACTCAACAAAGAATTATTCCACATAAAACGAGCCACTTTATGGAAAATTCTTCTAGTACTAGTGCTTGTTCTAAGTGCATGGCTTATCTATTTAGATGCACAAGTTCGCTATAAATTTGAAGGCCAACGCTGGAGTTTACCGGCTCAAGTCTTTGCGAGATCGCTGGAAATCTATGAAGGCAAAGCGCTTAATCTGAAAAATCTTGAACAAGAACTGCAATTATTAAACTATCAACCGGTTCATGATGTTCAACAAAGCGGCCAATACAAAATCACCGGTAAACACGTTGAACTCTATACCCGGAGTCACTCAAAACCTGAAGAGCACCAGCCTGCGCACCACATTCGATTCACCTTAAAGAGCGACCAAGTCACGAGTTTGCTAAGTCTCGGCCATCAACCCAGCACTATTTATTACCTTGAACCCTTTAAAATTGGCGGCATTTACCCTCACGTAAAAGAGGAGCGACAGTTACTCAACATCGCTGAGTTTCCTGCGCGCTTAAAACAAACATTATTGATCACAGAAGATCGAGATTTTTATTCTCATATGGGGATCTCACCCTTCGCGATTGCTCGCGCGATGTGGGCAAATATCCAGGCTGGAAAAATTGTTCAGGGGGGCAGCACGCTCACCCAACAACTCGTTAAAAGTCTTTTCCTCAGCAGAGAACGCAGCTTGATAAGAAAAATAAATGAAGCCATGATGGCCATTCTGTTAGAAATTCATTACAGCAAAGATGTCATCCTGGAAACCTATATGAATGATATTTTTCTAGGGCAGTCCGGTAAATTAGCTATTCATGGTTTTGAGGCCGCCAGTAATTTCTATTTTGCTAAGCATTTAAGGGAATGCGACCAAGCTGAGCTTGCCTTGCTCGTGGCGATGGTAAAAGGCCCCTCTTATTATAATCCGCGGCGTTTTCCGGTTCGTTCTAAAATTCGGCGAGACCTTGTGCTCTCTCTATTGAATCAAGAAGCTTACTTAAACGATTCAGAATTTACCTTGGCAAAAGCACAGCCGCTCAGAATCGTTAACAAGCCTCTCCAAGTAACTAACCGTTTTCCGGCCTTTATGGATCTGGTCAAAAGACAGTTACGAGAAACCTATCAAGATGACGACTTACGCTCAGAAGGCCTTAAAGTTTTCACAAGTCTAGATCCACAAGTTCAGTTTCAACTTGAACGGGCCAGCACGCGTACACTCAAAGAACTTTCATCCAGAATTAACCAAGAAGATTTGCAAACAGCGGCCGTTGTAACCACGGTTGGCAGTGGCGAAGTAGTCGGTTTAGTGGGTGATAAACAGCCTCAGTATCAGGGATTTAATCGTGCCCTTGATGCCAAACGCCCAATTGGCTCTCTCATCAAGCCTGCGGTTTATCTAAGCGCATTATCTCAGCCTACTAAGTATCACTTGAGCAGTGTACTCAATGACCAGGGTTTTAAGCTCGAATTTGAAGATGGGCAAATATGGCAGCCTCAGAATTTTGACAAAATAGAACACGGCCAAGTCATGCTCAACGAATCACTCATGAACTCGTATAACTTATCAACCGCTAGGCTCGGCATTGAATTAGGCATTCCCAGCGTGCATAAGACACTCAAAAAACTTGGTTTAAAAGCAGACCTAAACCCTTACCCTTCTCTATTTCTAGGCTCTCAGTCCCTTAGCCCTATTGAAGTAAGCCAGATGTATCTTACCTTTGCAAACCAAGGTTTTAATATGCCTTTAAGAGCAATTCGAGAAGTGACCACGGCTCAAGGCGATGTTATTTCTCGTTACCCGTTTCAGGTAGAGCAAGTATTTCCACCTGAGTCACTATTTCTTTTACAACATGCCTTACAAAGCGTTATGCGCTCGGGAACAGGCCGTTCTGCCTATTATACTCTTCCTGCTGAACTTGACCTTGCAGGCAAAACCGGCACTACAAATGATAATAGAGATAGCTGGTTTGCCGGCTTCTCTGGTGACTATCTGGCGGTAGTATGGATTGGAAATGATGATAATACCCCAACGGCATTTACCGGCAGCGGAGGGGCTTTGAAAGTGTGGTCTAACTTTATGAAAACCATTCCCCAATCTTCCGTCGCTATGGTTCAACCTGAACAAATTAAGTATTATTGGTTTGATCGCCAAACAGGGAAACGTACCGATGAGCACTGTAAAGACGCAAGCCAATTACCTGTTTGGGGAGATATTGCAACACTGCCTTATCAGTCATGCACACAGGGTTTCTCTAACATTAAAGGCTGGATCAAGTCATGGTTTTAAATAACTATCCAACGTTCTATAACACCACCATACGGCTTGTATGTGCTATTTTGCTTGTTAGTTTAATCAGCGCCTGTAGTCACCTTGGCTCACAAACCAACTCGAATAGCAGCCCGGTCGCACCCATCATCCCCGTTGCAGATGATGTTGTCACACAACCTTTCGCCCCCCAACCACAGCTTGCACCAACAAATGTGCTAGGTTCTATACTCGATTCAGCCAAAAAAGCCATCGGCCATCAGCAGTGGTTACGTGCACAGCACCATCTTGAGCACGCTCTACGCGTGGCCCCCAAAGATGCCGAAATATTTTACATTTATGCTGATGTTTATGAAGGATTAGGCGTGAATGAACAGGTCATTAATATGCTGAAAAGGGCAAAGTTTTTGGCTAAACCTGATAGTAAAATTTATCGCTTATCGTCAGAAAGACTAAAGCGCTTGACTCAGTAAGCTTTCCTTGGTTTACAGTACATCTTTATCAACCAGACCATAACGCCGCTTTTTTAAGGCTGTAATTTTCGTCACATCAACGACCACTAAACCATCGATACAATCGCTAAAATCCGGGTCGATATTAAAGCCTAAGAACTGAGTTCCCCCCTTATCGGTTAGCTCTGTATATTGCTTATAAAGCATGGGGACAGCATAACCAAGGTATCTCAGCTGTTTTTTAAGCACCATAAAGCCTTGTTTATAGTCTAATTGATCAAACAAAGCATCAAAGTGGGTTTGACCTTTTTCACTTATTTCAAAAGGTTGCTTGCATTGAATCTTTTCACGATTTTCGGCATCACAATGAAAGCCATAATATTTACGATAGAAACCAACCAATAACTCTTTTGCAGGTAATGACAGATCATTGCTAATACTCACCGCACCAAGTAAATAACGATATTCTGGATGTCTTCGTAAGAAAGCAGCGATGCCCGACCATAAATAATCAAGACTGCGTGAGCCCCAATATTTCTCTTGAACAAAACTACGCCCCAACTCTAGCCCTGAGCTAAGCATAGGTTCAGCACTCGGTAAGTATTCGAACAAACTGCTCGTATAGATCGGCTTTTTAGGGTCTGTATAGAAATACTCGGTACGGCATAAACGATAGGCTCCAACTATTTGTTTATCTATGTCGTCCCAAAGAATAATGTGCATATAGTACAAATCATAACGATCAACATCACGACCGAGGCCTGTACCTTCTCCAACCAAACGAAAAGCTTCTTCGCGTAGACGACCAATTTCATTTAAGAGCGTTGTATGACCTTGTTCAGCTTTTGGACGAAGCAAATAAATACTTTTATTATCTGGCGTTTCACCCAAGAGTTCACATGCAGAAAGTTCTTTTTTTAGGATGTCCCTTGGTTCTGGTTCAGCAATATCCAGCCAGTTAGAATGCATCTAAATTTCCTTTAGGTTGATTGTGTTACCCAGTGACGTCACGCAAGTACATGACACTACGCAACTCGTTCAAATAACAAATCCCACACGCCATGACCTAAACGTTGGCCACGTTTTTCAAACTTGGTGACAGGGCGATAATCAGGTCGCTCAGCATACTGTCGCTCTCCAGAAACATTGCGAAACCCTTCTGCCGCCTCCATGACGTTCATCATATGAATCGCATAGGGCTGCCAGTCTGTCGCCATATGAAAAATCCCACCCATTTCTAATTTAGGCCGAACGGATTGAACAAACGCAGGCTGAACCAAGCGCCTTTTGTTATGCCGCACTTTATGCCAAGGGTCAGGGAAGTATAATTGAAGGCGATGAATTGAATTTTCTGGAATATGTGTTTTGAATACTTCATTAGCATCTTCACAAAATACTTTTAAGTTTTCTATATTTTGCTCAAGCGCTAAGGCCATCAATGCACCCACACCAGGACGATGAACTTCTATACCGAGAAAATTCAGATCTGGTGCATCACCCGCCATTTCGACCAATGAAGCCCCCATACCAAAACCGATTTCAACGACTAAGGCTTGCTGCCCTGCAAAAGATTCACGGATGTCTGAACCTGCTTGGCCTAATTCCAGGCCCATTTTAGGCCAAGCATCTTGCCAGCCTTTTTGCTGCCCCAGGGTCATTCTGCCACTTCGAACAACAAAACTGCGTATAGGCCGGTGTTTTAGGGCCTGCTTATTTTGCTCAGTATCTAAAGGCTGCTTGTCTTCACTCATGGTCTGTCTCTCGTTCCTCTCTCACTGTTCAATGCCGAGGATAAATCGGGTTTATTTTTTGATCAGTTTTAAATCGCCGCATCATATGAGTGCAAGACAGAAAGATCAAGTTTGGAGATTGCAAGTCGATCGATATAAGTCACTAGGTGCTATCAACATTGAGTAATATTTACTCCAAAAAGTAACGCTTATTTACAATAAGTGGTCATAATTTAACCGGTTCACAACGGTAATTAGCGTCACTCAGACCTACACTGTCAATACAGTTCACGAAAGTGATTCTGTCTTCCTTGTAGAAACCCCTTTACAGGAGTCTTTTGGCTCCTGTTTTTTTATGCGTCATAAACGCGATCAATCTAATTGAAATAGCTTAGGCCTCACCATCTTCTTATACTCGCTTGGCGTTAGACCAACCCTGGCTTTGAATACTCGGGAAAAATAAGCCGTATCCCGATAACCCACATTTTCGGCCACATCCTGAATACTCAGGTCAGTAGCTTTAAGTAGCTCACGACCATTTTCAATGCGTATATCTTGAAGGTACTGGTTTGGCGTCATCCCGAGAGCACGCCGAAACCGCCGGGTAAATGTCCTGACAGGCATATCCGCCATCGCAGCCATTTGAGGAATATCAATGTCTTCATGACAAGCCTTTTTAAGCCATGCCTGCACCTCTATTATTTCCTCATCAGCATGAGCAGCCCTGCCCACAGAGAACATAGGCAGGTCATAACTACTTCCGACTTCATGTGCAAAATGTCGCTCCGCCATTTGTCGGCGTTCTAAACCAAATGCCTGACCAATTAAATGAAACACCAGATCAGATAAGGCGTTAATACTGCCGGCACAATAAATTCCATTACCATAAGTAATAAAATGCTGCTTTTTTAAATCTACTTGCGGGTAGCTTTTTTCGAAGTCATCAAAAAAGTACCAGTGGGTGGTCGCTGGCGTGGTTTCCAAAAGACCCGCTTCTGCCAGAAAATAAACGCCTGCCCCTGTTGCAATAAACTTGGTACCAGAATCGTAACGCTCTTTCAGCATTTTAGGCAGATGAGGATATTTCTTTAAAATATAAGCGGGGTTACGCCAGCTAGGTGGAATAAACAGCCAATCTAATTGACCTAAGTCTTCGAAGTTATCTTGAATATTGAGTGGAATATCTCCTGCCACTTTAGGCTGCTCTGGCGCTATTTTGGCCATCGTTAAATTTAGCTGACGACCTGCGCCATCTAGTTTAGACATCGCATTGACAGCTTTAAGAATTTCAAAAGGCCGTGTGACGCCTGAAAACAAAGTTCGATCGTAAACTAGAAATGCTGCGTTTATCATAAAACCTCTCTTACAAAACTGGCTTTTTTGTATTGATAGGGATAATTAGGCCGACATCATAAACCATTTTCTCCATAAGATAAAAGCTATACAGCGAATGGTACAATTAATTCACGCACGATTAAGCTGGGCGCCTATCCATGCCGCGATAAGCCAACGCCTCAGTAATGTGCTTTAACTGCAAGTCATCCTGATCCTCAAGGTCTGCCAGAGTCCTCGCTACTTTAACAATCCTATGTGCAGCACGTGCTGACAAAGCCAGCCTATCCATCGCAGACTCCAGTATCTTTTGGATCTCTGGATTTAATGGGCAGAACCGGGTTAATTCGTTTGGTTTGAGTTCACTGTTTAACTTTCCCTGCCGCTGATATTGCTTATTTCTCGCTGAGGCCACTCTCTCATAGACAGATAAAGAGTTTTCAGCCGGTTCAGCATTTGATAAAAGAATGGCACCCGACTGGCTCGATACTTCAACATGCAAATCAAAGCGATCAAGCAATGGCCCAGATAATTTACGACGATACTGGGCAATTTGTTGTGGTGTATCCGAACAAGCAACGGTCGGGTGGCCCGCATAACCACAAGGGCAAGGGTTCATCGCGGCAAGCAATTGAAATTGGGATGGGAAGGTGAGCGTACCGCTTGCTCGGGATATTCTAATCTCGCCACTTTCGATAGGCTCACGTAAGACTTCTAAAACAGTACGCGCATATTCAGGCAATTCATCCAGAAAAAGCACGCCTCTATGTGCCAGGGAAATTTCGCCAGGTTTTGGGTGCGAACCGCCGCCAACCAATGACACAGCAGAGGCCGTGTGGTGAGGCGATCTGAAAGGGGCAGAAAACAATAAACTCATCTCTCTAGCCACGCCCGCTAAAGAATAAATAGACGCAACTTCAACGGTTTCTTTCTGTGTGAGCGGTGGAAGAATGCTGGGTAAACGCGCGGCTAACATGCTTTTTCCTGTACCAGGAGGGCCGTAAAAAAGTAAATTATGCCGCCCTGCCGCAGCCAATTCCAAAGCCCTCCTCGCTTGGTGCTGGCCTTTCACTTCACTAAGATCCGGTAAAGCCTGTAAGAGCGCTTCAGGTGCTTGAAAAGAAATAGCCTCTAACTTTTGTAGCTCTTTTAAGTGCTGGCAGATTTCACTGAGATGTTTAGCTGCGAAAATAATTCCTTCACTCGCAAGGCTCGCTTCGTAAGCGCTTTCATAAGGAACAAACAGACTTAAGCCGTCTTTTATACAGGCAATCGCGGTCGGCAGCACCCCAGAAACAGGCCTTAACTCCCCCGTTAAGGCGAGCTCGCCTAAAAACTCGTATTGATGAAGCGTATGCACTTCGATCTGCCCGGTCGCACATAAAATACCCATGGCAATCGCTAAATCATAACGTCCACCTTGTTTAGGTAAGTCAGCAGGTGCAAGATTAATGGTGACGCGGCGATTGGGAAATTCAAACCCGGAGTTGATTAGAGCACTTCTGACTCGCTCTTTACTTTCACGCACCGCCATTTCGGGAAGACCGACGATCGTTAGTGAAGGCAAGCCGTTTGATAAATGGGTTTCTACTGTGACTCTAGGTGCATCAACACCTAACTGGGCACGCGTATAAACAATAGATAGCGACATAAGCATTCCTTTGCAAATATAGTCAATATAATCACCCAATCCTTAGGGTGATATATCCAATTTTAATGAGGCTAGCCTCAGATTACTTCGCTAGCGTTTGTTCTAGCTCAGAAAAGCGTTTTTCTAATAGCTCAAGCTTTTCTCTTGTATGAGCCAATACCGCCTGCTGGGTGTCAAACTCTTCTCTACTCACTAAATCGAGCTTAGAAATGATACTTCCCACCATTATTTTAAGTTGAGCTGAAATATCTTCTTGAGCAGATTTCCCAACATCAGGCAGAATTTGAGTCACTTGCTGATGAATGGTGTTCAATAATTCTTGAGGGCTTAGCATAAAAAACTCCTTTGACAGCCTGAGCATGCTAAATAAGGTCGTCAAAGTTGACGATACTTAGATAGTGTTAAGATTTGAAAGATATTACCACGCCCCCAGCTTCAAGGGTATGTCCAATCGGACAAGGCATGTTAAGGCAACATTCGATCAACACGTTAAGATATCGTTCTCACAAACTTCAACGACTCTCTTTATAAAGGTCTCTAGTTAGCACCAATGCGGTGCCTTCATTTTATGGTCGCACCAAAAGCAAGCACAACTTATTCGCTTTTGATCAGAAACCAAATCTACTCAATTGATTTAAATAGAGTTTTTAATCATGGCACAGCTAATGCTCTAACTTAGACAGATTTGCTATTTCAGAATTTTTCACAGTTTAAAGATGCCTTTAGATGAGCCATGAACAATTCTGAAACAGCAAACCATAAGCAACCACAAATTACCCGAGAATCCCCATAGGAGCACCCCATGAAACTCGTCACAGCTATCATCAAGCCCTTCAAGTTAGACGATGTACGTGAAGCATTGTCTGAAATTGGAGTACAAGGCATTACCGTTACCGAAGTAAAAGGTTTTGGTCGTCAAAAAGGTCATACCGAACTTTATCGTGGCGCTGAATATGTCGTTGATTTTTTGCCTAAGGTAAAAGTCGAAGTCGCTATCGGTACTGACTTATTGGACCAAGTGATTGATTCAATCAGCAAAGCTGCGCACACCGGCAAAATCGGTGACGGCAAAATCTTTGTATCATCCTTAGAGCAAGTCATTCGTATTCGTACTGGTGAAACGGGTACAGACGCCGTTTAAATCTAACATCAAGCAAACCTTTTTTTAATTTCTTCTAGATGGCCTAGTTCGGAGGGCGAAGATGGAAAATGCAATGAACAGTATTTATGAACTTCAGTATGCGATGGACACCTTTTATTTTTTGGTGTGCGGTGCATTAGTCATGTGGATGGCAGCCGGTTTTGCCATGTTGGAAGCTGGTTTAGTTCGCGCTAAAAACACCACTGAAATTTTAACCAAAAACGTCGCACTATTTGCGATTGCTTGCACCATGTATTTGATCTGCGGCTACGACATTATGTATGGCGGCGGCATGTTTCTATCAGGCACCGATTCAGTTTCTAGCATGACTGACGAAGCTGTTGCTGGTGTACTTATAGGCGCTAAAGCCTTCAATGATGGCGTCGAAGATGCTGGCCTTCAGTATTCAGGTGCATCTGACTTCTTCTTCCAGGTTGTCTTCGTAGCGACAGCCATGTCTATCGTATCCGGTGCCGTTGCTGAGCGTATGAAGCTTTGGGCATTCCTAGCGTTCGCTGTTGTGATGACAGGCTTCATCTATCCAATGGAAGGTGCTTGGACTTGGGGTGGAAGTTCTGTATTCGGTCTATACGATCTAAGCTATAGCGATTATGCAGGCTCTGGTATCGTTCACATGGCGGGTGCTGCTGCTGCGTTAGCAGGTGTTATTATACTTGGCGCTCGTAAAGGTAAATATGGCCCGAACGGTCAAGTAAACGCAATTCCTGGTGCTAACTTACCGCTAGCAACATTAGGTACCTTCATTCTATGGATGGGTTGGTTCGGTTTTAACGGTGGTTCAACACTTCAGCTTTCTGGTATCGGTGTCGCCAACGAAGTTGCTTCTGTATTCCTTAATACTAACGCTGCCGCTTCTGGTGGTTTAATAGCTGCGCTTATCGTTGCTCGCATTCTGTTCGGTAAAGCTGACTTAACCATGGCCTTGAATGGCGCATTAGCTGGTTTGGTTGCGATCACTGCAGAACCTGCTGATCCAACACCACTATTAGCCACCATCATCGGTGCTGTTGGCGGTATCATTGTCGTGTTCTCAATCGTGACTCTTGATAAGTTAAAGTTGGACGATCCAGTCGGCGCGATTTCGGTACACGGTGTAGTCGGTCTTTGGGGTGTCTTCGCAGTACTTCTTTCAGATGCAGATGCAACATTCTCTGGCCAGTTAATTGGCGCTCTAACCATCTTTGTTTGGGTATTTGTCACCAGCTTAATTGTTTGGGGGATTATCAAAGCAGTCATGGGTATCAGAGTCACTGATGAAGAAGAGTACGAAGGTGTTGATATCTCTGAATGCGGTATGGAAGCTTACCCGGAATTCACTAGAGACTAAGTTCTAATTTAGAAAAAGTAACACTAAAACGCCTCCTCTTGGGGGCGTTTTTTATGTTTCTGCGTTTTATGTCTCTAAAAATGCGAACAATCCGTCAGAAAAAAATCCTCACTATAATTAACTAAAATGTACTTGATCAATCAGATCGGATAAATTGATAGTTATAACAATAAATATTTACAGGGCTATTTTTGCTTTTTAGTGTTTTTAAGGACGTTATGAATGCCGCAGGATAAAGAAACCGTTGCCAGCCAGTTAAAACAAACAACTGAAATAACAGCAGATAGCCTGCCCAGCGATGGCGGTGTAGAACGCCGTCGTTATGTGCGTCGCCCTGCTCGATGGAATGTCGTTATCACGACACATGATAAATATGAAGTTCATGCACGTACTATCGATGTGTCTGAAAAAGGCGCGTCTATAGACAGCCCAGCAGATTTCCGAAAAGGTGCCTTGGTTATTTTGTCAGTCAGCGCTTTTTATAAGGGGAAGAAAAAAGAATTCAGAGTGCTTGGAGAGGTCAAACATGTCTCTATTGCTAAAAATGGTTTTACTCTTGGCATGTTTTTTAAGGATGCATCTGCAGATACTTTCAAGTTCTTTCGCTTATTTGCAGAAAGCCGTATATAAGCGTCAAACAAATCAAGTCTACATAATACCGATTCAATATAGACTTCCTGATTCAATCCTGAATATAATCTTTATAGCTCACAGGTGTTATCCAATCACCTGATTTATAAAAAATTATTTACAATACCGGAGCAGAAGCAAGGTCATGGATACTATGGAATCTTTTACTCACTTTCGAACCTGCAATCTATGCGAAGCAATGTGTGGCATCGCGATACAGGTTGAGAATAATGAGATTACCTCAATCAAAGGTGATCCAGATGACCCCTTCAGCAAAGGCCATATCTGCCCAAAAGCACTTGCGCTAAAAGATATACAATCAGATCCAGACAGGCTTAAGCAACCTCTAATGAAAACAAAAAAAGGCTGGAAAGAAATATCCTGGAATCGTGCCTTTGATCTTGTTGCAAATAAAGCCAAAGATACCCAAAGAACCTATGGAAAAAATGCCCTTGGTGCCTATTTTGGTAACCCGAATGCCCATCACCACGGCAACGTATTATTTTTACTGCCCTTTATCCAATCACTGAAAACAAAAAATCGCTTTTCTGCGACCTCGAACGACCAGCTACCTCATATGCAAGCTAATTTAGAACTTTTTGGCAATCAGTATTTATTTCCTGTTCCCGATATTGATCATATGGATTTATTTATCTTGTTAGGAAGCAATCCCGCCGCCTCAAATGGCAGTTTAATGTCGGTACCCGATTATACTGCGAGACTAAAAAGAATCTCTCAGCGGGGTGAAGCCATCCTGATCGACCCACGTAAAACAGAAACAGCCAAAGCTTGTAGCCAACACTTATTTATTAAGCCCGGCACCGATGCCTTTTTACTGCTCGGTATACTTCATACGCTTTTTGCAGAGAACTTAATTGAAACCGGTCGTTTGCACCCTCATATGGAAGGTATCGCTGAAATTCAATTAATTTGTGCTGAGTTCCCACCGGAACACGTTAGTCATATAACCGGGATTTCGAGTAAAAAAATCATCGAACTCGCAAGCAAGCTGGCGACCACCCCTAGAGCCTGCTTATTTGGCAGAATGGGCACATCCACTCAAGAATTCGGCGGCCTTGCTACTTGGTTAATTTATGTTATTAATGCCTTGACCAATCACCTTGATGAACGAGGCGGTTTGATGTTTACCAAACCTGCTGCAGATATGATCGAGATAAGTGATTGGCTGGGCCAGAAGGGCCATATCAATCGTTATAAAAGTATATCGGGCTTACCCGAGTTTGGTGGCGAGCTACCTGCGAGTGCAATGGCAGATCAAATACTCCTCGAAAGTGATGAGCAGGTCAGAATGATGTTTGTGGTGGCAGGCAATCCGATACTGAGCAGCTCAAATAGTCAACGTTTAGATGAAGCCTTTAAATCGCTTGATTTTATGGTGTCTATTGATTTCTATTTAAATGAAACCTCGCGTCATGCAGATATTATTTTACCGCCAACAGCCGCTTTAGAGCAGTCTCATTATGATCTGGTTTTTAACTTGCTCAGTGTGCGTAATGTTGCCAAATACTCTCCGGCCCTGTTCGAAAATAAAAAAAATACCCGCCACGACTGGCAAATATTACTCGAACTGAAAAGACGCTTAGAAAACGTGGATTTTCTTAGTCGAACAAAAGAATTAGGGGCGTATCACCTGCTCAAACGAATGGGACCTGATGGCATATTAGACTTGATTTTACGCACAGGCCCCTATGGCACACAGTTTCCTGGCACCAGCCAAACAGGCCGTTTTTTAGTCGACGCCATTCAAGGTATTCTTCCTTCAAAACATCCTCTTAAGAAGATTTTGGACTTGAGCCCTTATGGCACACCGAACCGAAGCTTAAGTAAAGGTTTATGCCTAAGCTCATTACTTAACTATCCACATGGCATCGATCTTGGGCCGCTTCAGTCACGCTTACCTGAACGGCTTTATACCCCTAGGAAACGCATTCGCCTTGCGCCTATCAGTTATCTAAAAGATATGGCGCGTTTAAGACACGCCATGGCGCGAACGTCATCAACAGAATTACTGCTTATTGGCAGACGGCATGTCAGATCAAACAACTCTTGGTTACATAATAGCCAGCGTTTAGTCAAAGGCAAAAATCGCTGTACCTTGATGATCCATCCTGACGATGCGAAAAAAGCCAAGCTTAACAATGGTGATACTGCTCTCATTAAAAGCCGCGTCGGCATGCTGCATATCGAAACCCAAATTACCGAGGATATGATGCAAGGGGTGATCAGTATTCCTCATGGCTGGGGGCACTCAATGCCCAACACCCAACTACAGATTGCGGCTAAATACCCCGGAGTCAATCTCAATACCTTAAGTGACGATCAATTTGTAGATAAATTAACCGGGACAGCGGTCTTTAATGGTATTCCGGTGACGCTTACTAAAAGTATAAGTTCTGCAAAAAATACAGAGCAAACGTCCCGAGCCAAAGTGAGTTCCGAACTGGCATAATTATTTAACCTGAAGATTAAAACAATTGTGATTATCCCTTACGATGCATTAAGTACTGAAGCCCTGAATAGCTTAGTCAGTGAGTACTGTCTGAGAGATTGGGGGCTTAATGAAACAACAAGCCCCTTAGAAGAACGGGAAGCACAGGTTCGACAGGCACTAAAAACAAAACAACTCCTCGTGGTCTACAGCGAAGACGAAGAAAGTGCATTCATCAAACCCGCTGCAGATTTGAATATGGAAACCTAAGGCCTCATGACTCAAGCCAATAAGCTTCACGTGATCATCCCACAAGAACAACTTATTAAGATGGCTGGTCAGGACTGTTTCAATCTTGGCGTAGCCTTAAGCCAAAGCACATCACCGACAAACTTACAGGTTTCTGAACATAAAGTGTCAGCCGACATTAGCGAACACCATGTCGTATTAAATTACCCTGACAAACACATCCAAGGCGCATGCTCTTGCCCCAGATCTGATGGTTTTGATTTTTGTGAACATTGCGTGTGTTTATGCCTTCACATTAATAAGCAGAACCAACAAATTCGTTCTTTGGCGAAAGGTCCTGATAAGAGTAAAGTTCTGGCCTATCTATTGAGTTTAGATAAACAGGTTCTCGCTAAACAGTGCCTAAATCTAATCACAGAAGATGCCGACGAGTTTGAACGTTATCGATTAAAAGCATTTCTGCATCAAGGTGAGATCGACTACAGTCAACTGAAAGCACAAATAACAGCGCTCACCCGAAAGCCCGACAACCTCTTTAGCCAACGAAAAGTGAAAGTATTTTTTAGTAAACTAGAGCGTTTTCTAGCCGAGCTAAATGCAGATGACGCACCCGATTTTGATGCTGATAAACTACAGAAAGTGCTTGAATATGCCTTTCAGAGAATCAATGCCCTACTAGAGCACATTGACGATAGCACCGAGCAACGCCAAGGCTGTCTGTCCCATTTACATCAGCTTTATGCTGATTTACTCGAACAAAATCAAAGCCGTGACGATACCCAAGCAAAGCGACTCTTCAGTTTTTGGCTTAATGATCGCTTTAACTTGCTGGGCATCCAAGCCGCTAACTGGCTGAATACTAAAGCAAAAGAAAAATTCAAAACACTTGCCCATACGAAATGGGAAAATAACTCATCCAATAATCAGACTACGTTAACCACATGGCAAAAAGTGAAACTGGCTCGCTATTTATTTGAAGAGGCCATACAATCCCACGATAATTTACGCGCAAATGAATATAGACGTTTCTTTTCTAAGGATTAAACCATGAGCAATAATCAATCTGACATATCGATGAGCCCAGATGAACTTTACCTGGAAGAAGTTTTCACAGATAACAAGGTTGGCACCATTCGCCGCATGACACCAGTGACGTCGGAAGGGCTAAAAGATGATTCACGCGAAACTGTTTACATTGGCAGTACTCAAATGATGACACCAGCAGGCCCAATGCCACTGAACTTTGAACTGGCTGGTAAATCTCTTGGTGAAGCAGCACAAAATTTTGGTGATGCTGCCAACAAATCTGTTGAAGAAACCATGAAAGAGCTTCAAGAAATGCGTCGTCAACAGGCATCACAAATTGTAGTGCCAGGCCAAGGTAGTGGTAGCCAAATTCAAATCCCTTAACTAGCCATTAAGACCACAACACAAAGGTATCACTATGATCATCGTTCACCATTTAAATAACTCTCGATCCCAACGTGTTTTATGGTTATTGGAAGAGTTAAAACTTCCCTACGAGATAAAACGTTATAAGCGAGACCCAAAAACGATTCGTGCACCTAAAAGCCTTCGAAATGTTCACCCTCTAGGGAAGTCACCCGTGATTACAGATGGCGATATTACGGTGGCGGAGTCAGCTGTGATTATTGATTATTTAGTACGAACCTATGCTAAAGAAACCTTTAGCCCAGATGAAAGTTCTGCCGAATTTCGCGACTATCAATATTGGATGCATTTTTCAGAAGGCTCTTTAATGCCACCACTGCTGATGCGCATGCTCTTTGAAAAGCTTAAAACAAGTCCGATGCCTTTTTTCATTAAACCGGTTGCAAAAATGATCGCAGATAAAGTTTTAACGACCTTTGTGAACCCTGAGATCACCCTGAATATGGGGTTTGTTGATCAATATCTTGCTAGCCATACTTGGTTTGCAGGCGATGAACTAAGTGGTGCCGACTTCCAAATGAGCTTCCCCTTAGAAGCAAGTGTCGCCGCGGGCGCTATCAGTCGTAATAAATACCCGAATATTCATGCTTATGTGCAGCGTTTTCAAGAACGCGGTGCTTATTTAAACGCACTCGAGAAAGGCGGCGACTACGATTACGGCCCTAAAAAATAACCACATAATTTCAAATTATAGCCCACTTTATTTGTAGAGACTTAAATTAATGACATATGCTTTAGGCCAACGTTGGGTCAGCCAGACTGAACCCAAATTAGGACTTGGAATCATCACCGAATTTGCCAATAGACGCGTTACCATTTCCTTTCCAGCGGCCGGTGAAACCCGCACTTACGCCATAGAACAGGCGCCAATCAGTCGAGTGACCTATAAGGAAGGCGACGCGATTTCGAATCATGAAGACGAGCAATTTATTGTCATTAGCGTTGATCAAACAGAAGATCTGATTCGCTATTTAGCCGAAGCAAATGACGAGACTAAAGCCGCTAAAACCCTTAGCGAAGTTGAGCTAAACTGCTTCATTCAATTTACCTCTCCACTTCAGCGTTTGACGAGCGGCCATTACGACCGAAACCGCGCCTTTCGCATACGTTACGAAACCCTAAAGCATAAACACCGCCTACAACGATCTGAAACACATGGTTTATTAGGTGCTCGTACCAACTTGCTGGCACATCAGGTTTATATCGCCGACCAAGTTTCAAGGCGCTATGCTCCACGTGTGCTTTTAGCCGATGAAGTGGGTTTAGGAAAAACCATCGAAGCCGGGATGATCCTCCATGCCCAGATTCATAACAGCCTCGCACGCCGGGCCCTGATTACCGTACCGTCCACCTTAGTCCATCAGTGGCTAATTGAAATGCTGCGTCGTTTCAACTTACGTTTTTCGGTATTTGATCGAGAACGTTTCGATTCGCTAACAGAAGAAGGGATCGACAATCCGTTCGAGACCGAACAATTGGTACTCTGCGATCAAAAGTTACTGTTAAATGCGGATATTCAAGAAAAAGCCCTCTCAGCTAATTGGGATTTATTGGTAGTGGATGAAGCGCATCACTTGCACTGGAGCGAAACGAAAAGCAGCCCTGAATATCTATCTATAGAAGCATTAGCCCAACATAGTCACGGCGTCTTACTGTTAACCGCAACACCAGAACAGGCAGGTATTGAAAGCCACTTTGCACGCTTGCGTTTACTTGACCCGGATCGTTTTCACAACCTGCAAGAATTTATCGAACAGGAACAAAACTACCAAAAAATCACTCAATTAGTCGGTAGTTTGCAAGCACTCACTGATGAAGAGGCTTTGCCTAACAATGTCATCGAGATGCTGGGCGAACATTCAGAAAACGTAAGCAAGCAACAAGCAATCCAACAGCTACTTGATGAACACGGCACAGGACGCATTCTATTTCGAAATACCCGCCAAGCGGTTAAAGGCTTTCCAGATAGAATCCTCCACGCTTACCCCTTAGAAGTAGACCCAAATGCACCGCAAACCGAAGTAGCGGAAGAAAGCATCAAACATAACCCAGCGGTCAGTTGGCTCAGTAATTTCCTGGATACTCACAGGAACGATAAAACCCTGATCATCTGTCGCTCTGCAGAGCTGGCCTTAACTCTCGAAGCCTATTTACGGCTCCGGTTAGGCTTTCGTACAGCGGCCTTCTATGAAGGTTTAAATATCATTGAACGTGACCGGGCCGCAGCTTATTTTGCAGATAAAGAAGACGGTGCACAGACGCTAATTTGCTCTGAAATTGGCAGTGAAGGTAGAAACTTTCAGTTCGCGCGTCACTTAGTGTTATTTGATTTACCCGAAAACCCCGACTTACTAGAGCAGCGCATAGGCCGATTAGATAGAATTGGCCAGGAAAATGATGTCCAAATTCATGTGCCTTATTTACTTGAGAGCAGACAAGAAGGTTTGTTTCGCTGGTATCACGAGGGCTTGGATGCTTTCATTCACAGTTGTGCAGCAGGTTATGCTTTATATGAGCAGTTCTCTGAAGAGCTGGAACAGTACTTAAAAGATAAAGACTTTAGCGCCCCAGAAAGTGCCGCTTTTATCAAGCAAGCACGTACAAAAAGAGATGAAGCCATGGCTGCGCTGCAAACCGGTCGTGACCCATTGCTAGAACTGAACTCCTGTCAGCCAGACATTGCCGAAGCCATTATCGAAAAGATAGAGTCAGAAGAAGACAGCGCGTTACTCTCAAGCTATATGGAACGTCAGTTTAATCTTTACGGTGTAGAGCAAGAATATCAAACCGACCAGACACTCATTATCCACCCGGGAGAGCATATGCTTGAGCAGCATTTTCCGGGTTTGCAAGAAGATGGCAACACACTCACCTTCCATCGATTAAAAGCACTGGTTCGAGATGATGTTGAGTTTGTAACTTGGGAACACCCCATGGTGACAGAGTTAATTGATCAAACGCTCACGGGTGAATTAGGTAATGCTGCGCTTGCGAAGATCTCGGTCAAAGGGGTTGATCCTGGCACCTTATTCTTAGAGGCTATTTTTGCTTTAAATAGTATGGCGCCAAAATCCTTACAGCTTGATCGTTTCTTACCTGTTTCCCCGCAACGGATTTTGGTGGATATTAGTGGTCGTGATTTAGGCGAAGTTCTGCCTCACGAGCAACTCAATGAGTTATGTAGCGGGCTAAAACGCAGCATGGCTCAAGCGGTACTCAAAGAAATTCGTAACGAGGTCGGCACAATGATGACACATGCCCAAGCGATGGCCGAAAAAGCCGTGCCAGAACTCATAGAGAATGCTAAAAATGCCGTTGAAGAACAGCTAACGCGTGAGATTAAGCGACTCATCAGCCTGCAAAGCAAAAACCCATTGATTCGGGATGATGAAATTGCATTCCTAGAGAAGCAAAAACAAGACTGCCTGCTGTATATTTCGAAAACGGGTTTAGAGGCTCAAGCATTACGCGTTGTTATTAATACCTAGAAAACTTTTCACACGGAATAGACATGATCGAAAAGCAGCATTTAGTCAAAATAGCCAATACGAATATGCCCTTTGGGAAGTATCAGGGCCGACGTTTGATTGATGTGCCTGAAGAGTATTTATTATGGATGAAAAAGAAAGGCTTTCCTTCGGGAGAGCTTGGTAACTTGCTGGAATTAACCTTGGATATAAAGGTTGAAGGCTTGGACAAACTACTTCAACCTTTAAAAAAATAAGACCCAGAGTCATTCACCCTGATGGAATATAGGAGATAGCAATATGAAAAAATTGAAATCAAAACTTGCACTATTAGCAAGCAGCACTTTTATAGCAGCTAGCCTTTCCCAGTTTGCACAAGCAGAAATGAGTATTACCAGCACAGACATTAAAGCTGGTGAATTAATGCCAAAAACACAAGAGTTCGCAGGTTTTGGCTGTACTGGAGATAACCTTTCACCGCAACTTAGCTGGGCAAATGCACCTGCTGGCACTAAAAGCTTTGCTATTACCGCTTATGATCCAGATGCACCTACGGGAAGTGGCTGGTGGCATTGGGTGCTCGTGAATATTCCTGCTTCGATTAACACCTTGGCAACAAGCGCTGGCAAGCCAGAAAAAGCCTTATTACCTGAAGGCAGCCAAACCTTTAGAAACGACTACGGCAGCAAAAGTTTTGGCGGTGCATGCCCTCCTGAAGGCGACAAAGCGCATCGATATCAATTTAAAGTCTTCGCACTCAATGTCGAAAAGCTTGAATTACCTGAAGATGGCAGTGCGGCTTTAGTCGGTTATTATTTGAATAGCCACGCCATTGAAACGGCCACTCTCGAAGCATTGTATAAGCGCTGAGTTGTATCTAACACATTTCGACCCTTCGATAAACTCAGGGCAGGCAACTCAATGAGTAATATTTCTCGCTCCCTGAGCCCCGTCGAAGGGTCTTTCAGATTAAACTCTGAGTTTCACCCAACATATTTCGACGAAGCTCAATACAGACATTTCGACAAGCTCAATGAGCAACTGATTTACTTCTTCTGCTTTACCTCAAACGCAGCCAACTGCTCTGCCGTCGCATCCGCTTGATACTTCTCTTTCCATTCTGAATAAGCCATGCCATAAATTTTCTCCCTGGCTTGTTCGTAATCTATCTCTATACCCTGTTCTTCAGCTGCTGATCGATACCATTTTGCCAAACAATTACGACAAAAGTTCGCCAGAATCATCAGATCAATATTCTGTACATCCTTGTTGTCGTCTAGATGTTTTAACAAATGCCTAAAGGCGGCGGCTTCGATTTCAGTACGCTGTGCATCACTTATATTGTCTAAAGACGTCATAGTCGTTTCACTCATGTATTTTCCTATCAACAGAAACACCTTAAAAAGTTCAGGAGCTTGAATAAACCATAATGATATAGTGCTTTTGCTATTCAAAGCCAGATTAGGCTTTTATACTCATACAGGCTTAGCTTAAGGATATAAGCTAAGCCTCAACATATACACTAAAAGGATTTAGTATGGCAATTTCAGATTGGCCCGAATTAGAACGCCCCCGTGAAAAACTTATCAACTTGGGTGCCGCCCACCTTAGCGATGCAGAATTACTCGCTATATTCTTACGTGTCGGCATGAAAGGAAAAACGGCACTCGATCTAGCCCGTGAGATGATTCAACACTATGGCAGCCTAAAAGCCTTATTTAGCGCCAAGCAAACAGACTTTTGTGATTTTCCCGGCATGGGGCCAGCAAAGTATGTGCAAGTTCAGGCATCCCTGGAAATGAGCAAACGTTACTTTCAGGATGAAATGCGTGAAACCAGTCCGATCACCAGCCCTGTTGCAACCAAGCAGTTTTTAAAACATGCACTGGCGGGCAAGCCTTATGAAGTCTTCGCCTGCTTATATTTGAATAATCAGCATCAAATTCAATCTTTTGAGGAGCTATTTAAAGGCACGCTCAATGCCGCATCAGTCTACCCCAGAGAAGTGATGCGCCATGTGATCGATAAAGGCGCTGCCGCTGTGATTTTCTGCCATAACCACCCTTCTGGCTCCCCTATTGCCAGTGAAGCAGATATTCAACTCACTAAACGCTTAATCACAGCACTGGAGTTAATTGATGTGAAAGTGCTAGACCACATGATTGTGGCAGGAAATGAGGTGATTAGCTTTGCCGAACAAGGACTACTTTAATTAGTCAGCTTACAATTTATATTGTTCAAAATCATAGCGATAAATTTAGCTAAAAGTCTCGTTTTTCTTGCAACACCAAGCTAGTTTTTATAAATTCTCTTTGCGATTGAAAAAACTTTCTGGTATAAAGGCGGGCTCTTTAGTAAGGACGATTAAAAGTCCAGCGATTTGAATTTATTCTAACGTGCCTTCGAGGGTCGTTTAGAAGTTGGAGGCAAGGTTACAATGTCTAAAGTATGTCAGGTTACAGGCAAGCGCCCACAAGTGGGTAATAACGTTTCACACGCAAAAAACCGCACACGTCGTCGTTTTTTGCCGAATCTACAGTCTCACCGTTTTTGGGTAGAAGCTGAGAACCGTTTTGTAAAACTTCGTGTATCTACAAAAGGTATGCGTATTATTGATAAGAAGGGCATTGATACTGTCCTTACTGAACTCCGCGCTCGCGGTGAAAAAGTTTAAGGAGCATTTGAGATGCGTGATAAAATTCGTTTAGTTTCCAGCGCTGGTACAGGTCATTTTTATACAACTGACAAAAACAAGCGTAACATGCCAGAAAAGATGGAGATCAAGAAATTTGATCCGACCATTCGCAAGCATGTACTTTATAAAGAAGCAAAAATTAAGTAATTTATTACTTAATTTTGCAAAAAAGCATTTAGCTTACGTTTGCATATCCTAGCTTCCATAAAAAACCCGACTTCTGTCGGGTTTTTACATTTAAAGAGATTTTTATAAGTAAGATTATTTTCTACCTAGGCTCCATAATAACCATCAGGTAAGGCAAACTCGAGAGCAATAGGCAAATGATCTGAAACTGGAAATGTCATCACCTCGGCCCGCTTCACTAATAAGCCCCGGCTAATCAAAATATGATCAAGGGCTTTTTCAGGCCGCCAACTTGGAAAGGTATGAGAAACACCAGGCAAAGCCACCAGACCGGCATCTTGCAATGGCGAGTCATGTAGAATTTTCTCTGCATGGGTATTCATATCCCCCATTAACACCACATGATTAAAATCACTAATTAAGTCACGCACAAAACTAAGCTGCTGCTTTTGCGCACTGTCACTTAATGACAAATGCATAATCACCAACACAAGCGGATCTTCTTTTTTACCGTATTGCGCTAAGATAACCCCCCTGCCCGGGATTAGACCTGGAAGTCTATACTCTTCAACTAGAAAAGGCCGATAGCGGCTCAATAAGCCGTTACTATGTTTGGCGACAGGCCCGAAGTTCCGATTCAGTTGCTGATACCAAAAAGGAAAACTGCCTTCAGAAGCCAAATATTCAACCTGATTAATAAAGCCACTTCGAAGGCTGCCGCCATCGACTTCCTGCAAAGCAACCATATCGTAGTCACTCAGAAAGGCGGCAATTTTATCCAGATTTTCTTGCCTGCGACGATGTGGAAGCACATGCTGCCAACTTCTAGTCAGATAATGTCGATAAGAAGACGTCGAAATCCCGACCTGAATATTATAGGTAAGCAAACGAATACTAGGGGCAGCATCTAGAAAAGGTGTATCAATCAAGTCATCAGGGTGTGACTGCTGGGAGCCGGCATTGATTGGCACTAGCAGTTGATTTAAATGACGTTTGAATTTGCGATACATAATGGCTTATTTAAAATTGTCGGACTTAAAGTATAGCCGATTTAAGTGAAGTACCGTGAATTTCAGAGATTAAAAAGCAGGGTTTATTTGGCCCTGCTTTTTAATTAACGAACACCATTTGGTCTTGCGTTATTACTTAGCGACTGCCTTACGTTCTTTTTCAAGCAGAAAGTCGACCACTTTTAGCATATTTCCCAAACCACCGGCATCTCTAACACCTACCTTATATTTACCGTTGACAATAAGCGCAGGCACACCTGATATCTTAATACTTTTAACGGTTTTATCAGCCTGTTCAACCGCCTGATCAACCTGTGAAATTTTCCTAAAACCACCCGTTTCAAATAATTTATCAAATTTATCTGAATCAACACCACGTTTAATAAATAGAGGTTTTAAGCTCTCTACCGTCTTATATTTCTGTTGATTACCCTGGATGGTATCAAACAACTCTTGGTGCATATCTTCTTGAAGGCCTAAAAATTTCGCTGCATAGAATACTTTTGCATGTTCAAGCCAACCCCTGAAAGTGGCAGGCATTAAGGTAAAACTGACATCTTCAGGTAAAGACTTCTCCCATTTTTTTAAATAGTTATTATTAAACTCGTAACAATGTGGGCAGCCATACCAGAAAATTTCTAAAACCTCTATCTTACCTGGGTCTTCAGTTTTTATCGGAAAAGGCAAGACCTTATAGTGAGTACCTTCTTGCCATACACCCTGCGCAAAGGCTGATGCGCTCATTAATAATAGTGACATACTCAGAAGTGCAAAGGTGCTTCTCATCATTTTTTTCATTGGGTTACCCATTGTCATGTTGTGTCTTTGGAACAAAATATTAAGCGATTAACCGCTAACTATAACTCTGCGCCCTAAGAGCCTCAAGAGCAGGATAATGACCATTTGGTTAGACTTCGCTTCTATCTACAACAATCTACTTCAGCCTTAAAATAACTATTTACGCCAACTCATTAGCATTTTAAAGGCTTTGAGATTGCTCAAACAGGCAAGATTCCTTAACCTTAGAAACAGGACTTTCGATTTCATGATACCTCTTGCGCTTAAGCTGTACTCAAAGGTAACCAGATGTTAAAACTCAAGTACTTATTTTTATTCTACACATCCATTTTTCTATTATCTGGATGTGGTGGTAGTGGAGGTGGAGGCAGCATCCCAAGCAAGCAGAGCCTTTCATGCGAAAGCAACCCAGAACCCATGACAAGCACAATTTGTGGCACCATTAACGCTGCTGCCAATATGCAATTTGATAGTGACTTGAACGACATTAATACTCCATTTATTGATAACTCAAGCTTTATTGAAGCTCAAAAACTACAAAATTTTGTGACTGTTCAAGGCTTTGTGACCAAGAGCCCCACCCGAGAGTTCCCTTCACTTAGCCATGACCGTAGCACAGACCGTTTCTATAATAAGACGGATGAAAAGGATGTTTTTCAGGTTCAACTTCAAAAAGGCCAGAGCATTCAGCTACAAGTCGTCAATTTCGAGACACTTGAAGTCTCGGGAGAAGCTTTTTCAGGCGATATTGACTTATCCTTATACAATCAAACATACGACTTAATTGCACGCTCAGACTCTTTAGATGAGTTTGAATACGTACAAGCACCAACAACCGATATCTATTATATAAGCGTAAGCGCTTGGACCGGTGCATCAAAATACATTCTTCAAATACTGCCTGCATCTATTCAAAACAACGTTATTCAAACGAAATCAACACCAAACTCTATGAGTTTTGAGCCGAATCAATTGATCGTTCAATACACACAGGATGACGTATTCAAAGTCGCAAATACTGAGATCAAAACCTTACATGATGGTATTTCAAGGCCAACTTTAGCGTTTATCAATGAAGCAGAAGCTTTCAATATAAGCGCTAATGCAACACCCACTTCAAGTGAACTGGCCAGCTTAAATCACTTAAGTTATCAAAAATTGCTCACACTCAAAAAGCTAAAAACACTTAAACAACAGAGTAATGTTTTAAATGCCTCATTGAATTATATACGCGAGAAACAAAAGACCCCTTCCGATAGCTTTTACGCGTATCAGTGGCACTATCCATCGATGAACCTGCCTCAAGCCTGGGATATCACAACAGGTACGCCTGACACAGGCTCTATTATTGTCGCTGTCATCGATACCGGCATTTACTCTGCTCACCCAGACCTGATAAACAAACTTGTCAGCGGTTATGACTTTATTGCAGATGACGAAAACTCGGGCGATAACGAGTCGGGAATAGATAATAACCCTGAAGACCCGGGTGATGGTCAAGACTTGGGCACTAGCTCTTGGCACGGCACCCACGTTGCTGGCACAGTAGCTGCTCAAACCGATGATAACGCCGGCGTTGCAGGCGTTTCGTGGGGCGCTAAAATTATGCCTGTCCGGGCACTGGGCAAAGCCGGTGGCACAAGCTATGACATCATGCAAGCGGTTCGTTTTGCGGCTGGCCTTGAAAATGATAGCGGCACACTACCTGACCAGAGAGCGGATATTATCAATTTAAGCCTAGGCAGCTATGGCTTTGGCTCAGTTGAAGCCAGCTTATTCAAACAAGTTCATGACATGGGCATTATGATCGTTGCAGCAGCAGGTAACGATAACACCTCAGCTGCGTTTTACCCTGCCGCTTACGATGGCGTTATATCTGTTAGCGCTACCGACTTCAGTAAAAACAAAGCGCCTTATTCGAACTTTGGTAGTTATATTGATATTGCAGCCCCCGGTGGTAATAATGCTATCAATTTAAATGGTGATGGCCAGCCTGATGGCGTACTCAGCACTCTGGTCGATGATAGCAGTGGCACAAAAAAAGCCGTTTTTGGCTTTTATCAGGGCACCTCTATGGCGGCACCACATATATCCGGCATGCTGGCACTGATGAAGGCTGTATACCCAGATTTAAATGCAAATATTGTAGACAGCTTGCTGGTGGATGGCTCCTTATCTGATGACACCGGGGCTAGTGGCCGGGATGACATTTATGGTTATGGTAACGCCAATGCATTAAAAGCGGTTCAGGCAGCCCTGAAAATTGCGAATGGTGGCTCCTTGCCCCCGTCACCGCCTATATTACTTGCCTCTCCGAGCAGTTTAAGTTTTACTAATACGGCCCAAGCCACTATTACACTTAGCAATGAAGGCGATGGTGACCCTGAGGTTATATCTGCGTCTTCTAATAATTATTGGTTAAATGTATCGCCTCTTAATATCAATGATAAGGGTTTAGGTAGTTATCAAGTCTCCATTAACAAACTCAACTTAAGTGATGGTTTTTACCTAAGCTCGGTTATTTTTACTTTTGATAACGCCCCTTCTTTATCGGTTCGGGTATCCTTGAATGTCGGTGATATTGGCTCAAGCGGAAAACTAGCCAATGTATATACACTTTTATACGATATAGAAAATGATATGGTTATTCAAAGTACTCAAGGTATCAATAATAATTCTGAGAGCATTCAATTTAGCTTTACTGACGTACCACAAGGTCGATATGAAATTGTATCTGGTACTGATGTCGATAATGATGGATATATTTGCCAACTTGGAGAAGCCTGTGCTATTTACCCCCCGACTAGCCAAATAGATCCCATTGATAATACAGATTTAGAAACTATCAATGTGGAAATGACGGCGATTATTTTGAGCACACTCAATAACATATCGGAACAAAGTGCGCGTAAACCCACTCAAATTGCGATAAAGCGAGCTCTTGAGCCTTCAAGCCCCATAACGCTAGACAAGAAGATACAAAGATAAGCCATGAAACAAGCTGCAAAACTTTTACTCATCAGCCTTGGCGGCCTTAGCATCTCAGCATGCTCGGGTAGCCAACTGGTTAAATTCAGCGTTATTCAGCAATCTAATCAGTGCCATATACAAGCACCGGAAATTGTCCCGCTCTCCTCTAAGAAAGAACAAGCAGAATTTATAAAGCGTTATAGCTTGTTTAAAGCACCCGAGACTAGAGATAATTTAACGCAATTATTCGATAAACATGCACAATATGAAACTCTATTTATTGTTGCGCAGGGACAGAAATCATCAGCCGGCTACGGATTTGATATACAAGGCGACCAAGCAAAACTTGATAACGAGCAACTAACGCTGCCTATTTTTTTCAAATCCCCCGCTCAAGACGCTTATTTAGCCCAGGTAATGACCAGCCCTTGCCTGGTATTGGGTATCGATTCGAATGCCCATTATACATCACTATATATTGATGGGCTTGAGATAAACCTGCCTGAATAAGCTGCCCTTCTTAAAGCTCAGACATAAAAAAACCTAAGCTTCTCAACTTAGGTTTTTTTATGTCTTGCAGTTTGTCAGTTAGCAAACTGACCTAATACCAATAATCATACTAGTAGAGACCAGAAATATAACTCGCAACGGCTTCAATTTCTTTATCACTTAGTCTCGCCGAAACGGAACGCATCATGCGCGTATCACCATCATTAGCACGCTCACCTGAACGAAACTTTTTCAACTGTGTAGCAGTGTAATCGGCATGCTGCCCAGACAGCGCAGGAAATGCCGCCAATTCAACACCTTTACCTGTTGGGCCATGACATGCAGCACATGCAGCTACCTGTGTTGCCGGATTACCCACTCGGTATAATATCTCACCTGCTTCTACCAAGTCTTTCTTAGCTTGGCCTGGTGTACCTGTCTGCGCCGCATAGTAGGCAGCCAGGTTTTCTATATCTTGATCTGAAAATGCCGCCAGCATACCCGTCATTTCCATCACAACTCGCTTGCCTGTTTTTATATCCTTCAATTGTTTAAGCAAGTACTTTTCACCCTGCCCGGCCAGCTTTGGAAAATTAGGTATGGCACTATTTCCATCTGCCCCATGACAAGCAGCACACATAACTGAAGAATTCTTACCCGCTTCGACATCACCTCCGGCAGATACACCAGATGCAATAACTAAACCTGCCACTATCACAACACTTTTTAACAATGTTTTCATTTTATGTCGCTCTCTCGTCAAAATAAATTATTCTACAATCCATACTTAATCAGTCCAGCACTTCGAGTATAAGAAGATATCTTAATAATCGCATAGAAAGATCAGGCAAAATATTTTTTGCTATTATACACTAAGCCTTTAGTGATAAAACCCTTACTTAGCGAGATACTTAAAAACCAAGCGATTTGGGGCTCAGTTACGGCTAATTAAGGTATCGTGAAACACGGCATGCATGCCTTTGCGTAGTTCGGAATTTTCCGCATAACATCAAATAGACGTTTTATGAATCAAATACCTTCCAGCAACGAAATTTCTCCAGAGCCGATACAACCCAACTCTGATAAGCCAGGCAATAATAGTGATCCACTAGAGCAATGGCTGAATATTGCTTTCAATTCCGCCAAATTCACACAAAGTGCCTCCAAGCTTTCAAACTGTCCGCCCGATAATGGCATTGAAATCGCCTTTGCTGGCCGTTCAAATGCAGGTAAGTCGTCAGCAATTAATTCAATTACCCAAAACAAGAAGCTAGCCCGCACTAGTAAAACTCCCGGACGCACTCAGCTGATCAATTTTTTTGAAGTCAATGAACCGGGGGTACGTTTAGTCGATTTACCCGGCTACGGCTTTGCGAAAGTATCACTGGATTTAAAAGCTGAATGGGGCAAACACTTAGATGATTACTTACGAAACCGAGAAAGCTTAGCCGGGCTTGTCCTGATTATGGACATCCGAAAACCCCTGACACAGTTCGATGAAATGCTGCTGGAATGGTCACATAATAGAGACCTTCCAACACTGATACTGCTCACTAAAAGTGATAAATTAAACTTTGGGCCTGGCAAACAAGTCTCCTTGCAGGTAAAAAAAGCACTTAAGGCGCACGGAAACCTTGTCGATGTGATTCTTTTTTCAAGCCTTAAAAAAACCGGCATCAAAGAAAGCAAGCAAGCGCTGAATAAAATCATTAATCAACGCATGCAAGCCCTAACAGAAAACCCTCCAGTGAGCTAACATTACTAACAGACTGACGTTAACAGATGATAGCGCTAACTGGCTTTTGCCCTGTCAGGATTGGGTGCAATACCATCAAAACGGTACTTCTCTTGAAGCTCTAAGGCCAGTGCACGCTTATCTTCAAATAAGTAGGGCATAACATAATCTAAAACCAAGTAGACTCCATGCTGTATACTTTTACGACTTAGCGCCTCTTCAGGGTCATCGCTTGCATGAATACTTTTCAGGTAGGTCATCCAGTTAGTCACAATCAACCAAGTATTCAAGGCTTTGGATTTTCGCTGTTGATCTTCCATAGGACGATATATCTGACTGCCTTCCATCGCTAGAATAATTCGCTGTATACCCTCCAAACAACGCAGCGTAAAATACCGATAATCTTCTCTTAAGCGCTTATCATTCGATAATAAATGCTCAAGATCCTGATGAATGAATCGATAGGCCCATAGACCATTAAAGACTGCATCCAAATACGAAATTAAGTCATGAATATGAATGGCACGATCTGTTGGTACATTTAGATAACTATCGACCATTAATTCGTAGTTTTTGAAAATCTCGTAAATAATGTCGCTTTTATTGCGAAAGTGATAATAGAGATTACCTGGCGACATCCCCATATGGGCAGCAATATGATTGGTTGATACATTACGTTCACCCTTTTCATTAAATAATTCAAGACTGGTTAATACTATTTTGTCTTTTGTTTTCATTTAGTTGGCAACTTCTTTTATTAACTGAACAATTCACGTGAGCGTTAGCATCGAAGTGTAGCGACCAATCAAGCAAACGCTTGATGGCCAGCAAACAAAAGTGACTCGCAGCCACAAAATCATCTCTGCTATTGACTTTTTAGAGTATATACTCTAAAAATAGAAAATATACTGTTAAATATAATTTTTTTGCCTTGCATTTTAGGCTACTAATAAAAAATCACCTGATCCTACTTAGGAGTACAACATGGCCGCTAAAATCATTCAAATCACTGAAAGTAATAAACAAATTCAACATATGAAACACGTTTTTTCTGAACAAAAAGCGGCATTTCGTAAGAACCCTATGCCTTCGTTGCAAGAGCGTACTGCGAATCTTAAGAAACTGCGTAAAATGCTTATGGACAATCAAGAACGTATTATCAGCAGTATTTCTAAAGATTTTTCAAATCGTTCTGCCGATGAAACTAAACTTGCAGAGATCATGACAACCATTCATTCGATTGATTATTCATTAAAACATCTAAAAAACTGGATGACGAAGGATAAAAAGAAAATTTCACCCTTATTCCAACCAGCAACAGGTTTCGTACAATACCAGCCGCTTGGTATTATCGGCATTATCTCACCCTGGAATTACACCGTTTCACTTTCTATGGGGCCTCTCGTGGCAGCCTTAGCCGCGGGTAATCGTGCCATGATCAAAATGTCAGAATTCACACCTGCTACATCGCTGCTGATCGAACAACTTATTCATGAAACATTTCCACAAGACTTAGCCTGTGTTGTTAATGGTGATGCATCCGTTGCAACTGAGTTTTCAAGCATTCCATGGAATCATTTAATATTTACCGGTTCAACAGCCGTAGGCCGCCATGTTATGCGTGCAGCAGCTGCAAATTTAACACCTGTCACTCTAGAATTAGGTGGGAAGTCACCGACTGTCCTCAGTGAAGAAACAAATATGGATGAGGCTGTTCAGGCGATTGTCTTTGGTAAAGCATTCAATGCCGGACAGACCTGTATCGCGCCAGATTATATCCTATGCCCTAACAATCGTGTCGAACACTTTATTGATCGTTTCCAACACTTTTTTGCAGAAATGTACCCTACTATCAAACACAACGGCGACTTCACAAGTATCGTTGATGACAGGCAGTATGCACGGCTTCAATCGTATTTAGACGATGCGCGAGAAAAAGGCGCAACAGTCATCGAGTGTAATCATGCCGATGAAGACATGCAAAATGGCACACGCAAAATGGCGATCCATCTTGTCCTTAATGCCACCGATGACATGCTGGTCATGCAAGAAGAGTTATTTGGCCCTATCTTGCCAGTTATTCCAACAAGCTCGCTCGATGAAGCACTGGATTTCATCAATGAGCGCCCTTCACCCTTAGCGCTTTATTATTTTGGTTCAAACAAAAAAGAGCAAAATTATGTCTTGGATCAAGTCCGCGCCGGTGGTGTGTGTATTAACGACACCATTTCACACTTCGCACAAGAGGATCTACATTTCGGTGGCATCGGTGAGTCTGGCATGGGTAGTTATCATGGCGAACAAGGCTTCTTAACTTTTTCTCATGCCAAATCAGTGTTCTGCAAAAATCATTTCAACAGCACCAAGTTTGCCTACCCGCCTTTCGGCACGTTAATCCATAAAGCCTTATTTACCATGTTCCTTCGTTAATTTAATTCATATTTTTTTGGGCCGCCACTATCTGGTGACGGCCCACGCTTTCCTCTTCGTATCAGTGCTTAGTCTCGACTGTCCATTGATGCTATTGCAGCAAAACTCTCGACTCAGCTAGTAACACACCTAAAATTTGGTTAATATTCGAGCCCTCTTGGCTGTATAAGCAGCTTATTCGTTTTCTACACTTTTTATTTTCTGACACCAAGGCTCTCTTAATGAATATAGTGATTTATCCCGGCACCTTTGATCCAATCACTAACGGGCATACCAATATTGTTGAACGAGCGGCAAGACTGTTTGATAAATTGATTATTGCGGTTGCCGCCAGCCCCAAAAAAAAGCCCTTAATAGAACTCGATAAACGCGTAGGACTCGCACAACAGGTACTGGCACACCTTTCTAATGTAGAAGTCGTAGGTTTTGATGGTCTACTTGCCGACTTCATACGTAAACATAAGGCAAATGTGATATTAAGAGGTGTTCGTGCCGTTGCTGATTTTGAATATGAATTTCAATTAGCCGATATGAATAGACAGTTGGCATCACAGGCAGAAACTATTTTTCTGACACCCGAAACCCATCTTTCTTATCTCTCGTCAACATTGATTCGTGAAATATCTTACTTAGGTGGTGATGTCTCTCCGTTTGTTCACCCACAGGTTTTAGATGTACTAAAGCAAGTGCATTTAGAAAACAGCCAGTAATAACAGCCAGTTATGAGGTATTTTTATGGCATTAATGATTACAGATGAATGTATAAATTGTGATGTTTGCGAACCAGAATGTCCTAATGAGGCAATTTCGGCGGGTGAAGAAATTTATATTATCGATCCGAGCAAATGCACTGAATGTATTGGTCATTATGATGAACCACAATGCGTTGAGGTCTGTCCAGTCGATTGCATTCCACATAACCCGGAACATATCGAAACTGAAGATCAGCTCATGACGAAGTATCATAAGCTAACAAGTTAATTGAATAAACCGGGCTAAGCCCTCGTTTATAAACTAAAAATAGCTTCATGTTTTACAGTTTTTTATACTTCCCACGCTTTTATTGTCCACTTTTTATACTAGACTGAGCTTATAAGCGTTTTTATCTTATTCTGTAAACAGTAATCACACTAAGTAATTGGGTTTATCATGGCCAAAAATGACGACAAAGTTGAGCATGAGCCGCTCACTGAAGAGCAACGCATAACGGCGCTCGAAGATAAAGTTGGTACCAATAAGATTGTACTGGTCAGCATGGCACTTTTTCTCATTGTTGCTGTGTCTGTATCATCAACCTTTCTCGTGGTTTCGTTAGTCGGAAAAGATGACACCGCAGTAGAAAGTGAAACGGTGATTGCACTTCAAGAAAGAGTTACCGAACTTGAACAAACCATAGAGAATATGAAGAAGGCAGCTAAAACATCGCGCAATGAATTACTTGTACTGAAAGAAAAAGTCGAGAACAGTAGTAACTTAAAACTTCAGCAAATTATTCTTGATCAAGAGCGCGGCCATCAAACCTTTTTAGATACATTAAGGTCTGGCATGTATGATTTAGCCCATATGCTGCCGGGTTCACGCACGTGGTTAGAAGTCTATGGTGAAAAAGTTGATAAAGCCGAAATCTATAGTAAAGATAGAGAAAAGGCCCTTTTGAAACTTCAAAAAGGTGCAATCAGCGAAAAGGCAACAGCAGACGATCCCTTCTCTGAAGGTTTCTAAATTTTCTTTTTCTGCTTCTTTTTCTTTCCTACAGGCGTATGGGGCTCAACATCCGGGCCCATTAATACCGCCAGCCAATGTGTTTCGTCACTACTTTCAAACGCAATTTTTAACATCATCGTTAAGGGCACCGACAGCAACATGCCGACGGGGCCTAATACCCAGCCCCAAAAAACTAACGACAAGAAGACAATTAGCGTTGATAAGCCTAAACCTTTGCCCATATAACGCGGTTCAATAACATTTCCCATCAACAAATTGGCGGTCAAATACCCTAAACCGGTAAATAACATATAAAACGGCCCAAGCTGAACCAAGGCCAAGAGCATAGCCGGAACAGCGGCGATAATAGAGCCGATGTTAGGAATAAAGTTAAACAAGAAAGCAATCAAGGCCCATAACAACGGGTATTCGACCCCCAAAACCCACAACCAGATATAAATTAATAAACCCGTTGCTAAACTGACGAGTACTTTAATCGTCATATATTGCTTCACATTATCCAGGAAGCGCTCTATATGTCTCATATGATCACTGCTTTCACCAAAGGCTTTTTGCAGTTTGGCCGGCAGTGATACCCCCTCAAATAACATAAAAATAACCGTCAGAATAATCAGAAAGGAATTTGATAACACTCCGCCTAAATTCCCGAGGGTATCGATAGCCAACTTAAACAGGGTAGATGGGTCAAAGTATTGCATGAGTTTTTCACGAGGAATATCGACTCCCCATGAATTTAAATGCCCAACCACACCACCTAGAAGACCACGTAAACGCTCTTGATATATAGGTAAATCTTTAGAAAAGTCACTCAACGATGTGGTGATAATAGACAGTAAAATAAGCTGAAAAAGACTAATGAACAAGACCACCAAAATTAATGATAACCAGGCCGGTAAACCTTTACGCTGCATCAATAAGAAAGGTGGTGCACAAATAATCGCAAAAAAACCCGATAGCAGGAAGGTAACCATAATGGATTCAGCTGAACGAATTCCGGCAATCACCACAATGAAAGCGGCAAAAATAAACAACACTCGTGTCGCTGCCGAGTAGTTATGATCAGTTTGCATCGTATGTCCTTTTAAGTTATTCCAGATTTATTGAACAACTATTCACTTACCCAACTCACCGCTCTACCGTGTTTATGAATTTCCACCAAACAACGGTGCAAACTCTTCACTGCAAGCTCATAGTCATCCTCATTGATCACAAATTGCATATCCACCTGACGCATAGTCTGATGCATGGCTAACACACTGATATTTTGCTCGGCCAAAGCGCCGACTGTTTGGGCCAAAATACCGGGGACTTTCATATTACTGCCAATTGCTGACACAATCGCAACTTTTGATTGGTTAATTTCAGCCTCTGGAAACGTATTTTTTATTTCTGTGATAATTCGTTTGATTGTTTTCAGGTTCGTCGCCAAATAATGGGTAATGGTATTGGCATTCAGATCCTTTGATACAACACGGCCTTTAAAACGACGAATTAAAGAAATAAGTTGCTGATCGTAATAATCGACATTGGCCGTCATTCCCTGATCAAACACCTCGAGCGCATAAATACCTTTGCAACCGGCAATAATTTCAACACGCGGTGAATCACTCACATAATCACCGGTAATTAAAGTCCCCGGATGATCCGGTTCAAAGGTATTGCGCACGCTAAGCGTAATGTTATTGCAACGTAAACCTTGAGCTGCTTTCGGGTGAATCGCTTCCATGCCCAGATTAGCTAATTGATCGGCAACATCGTAATTAGTGCGACCAATCGCAATAGCATTTTGCTCACCTACCAAGCGTGGATCTGCTGTACTTAAGTGGAATTCTTTGTGTATAACCGCCTGTGTCGCTTTTGTCAAAACAGCAACCCGGCTAAAGGTCATTTCGCTGTAACCCCGATCAAAGGTAGACATTAAACCTTCTTCACTATGCGCATAACCTGTGGCAATGGGGATCTGTTCACTTGGCTCTAATGCTTGAAAGGCATCCAGGATTCGTTTATCCAGAGAGGTTTGTTTGCCGCACCGCCATGCTGTCAGATCGACAAAACAGGCATTCAAACCATCTCGCTGAAGTAGTTTAGCCGTATTCCACGCACTGTGGGCTTCGCCAATACTGGCGAGCATTTCTCGCACGGTTGCCAAATGAGCGCTTAATTCGAAATGCCCGTGCTGACATAAGCGCTGTAAATCTAAAAGGCATTGTTCAGCATCATCTAAACGTTCCCCAATAAAATCATTGGCTTCTGTTAACGTTTCACCTTCACCAAATAAACCTGTGTTAATCGCAAACATATCTGACTTTAAAGACTGCAACTTTGCTCGCCAACTATCATCACCTAGACTATTTGCAAAAAGTGCATAGATCCCCGGTTCACTGGTTTTTTTGTGTTCTAAAAGTGCATCGGTCATACCACCGTAAGCTGAGACCACAAAAATCCGGTTATACAAGGTATCTTTGCCACGGGGTCGTTTAATAATATTGTCACGAATAGCGGCATAATTATTCATTGAAGTACCGCCAATTTTCTCAACGCTATGCGATTTCATTCACGAGATCCCGTTCTATAAAGTTTCAAAAATAAAGTGTCTACAGCCACGCCCAGAGACGTTACTAACGGGCCTGTAAAAGGGCGATTATTCTACGTTATTCACTTGATTTGTCTATATTCTAATCAATTAATAGCGCCATCAATCTGAAGAAATAGAATTGAGC
>CAXBDA010000028.1:0-42605 GCA_963974595.1 uncultured Oleiphilus sp.
CCTTTCATATGCATTTAAGTCATGAAGAAATAGAGCTAGTCGTCAGCAAGTTATCCAACTTGCTCTTAACTTAAAAATAAAAACTAACGAATAAAATACCATCACTAATTATCGACATCATTTATCATGCCCAGCAAATACTTTCCGTATTTGGTTTCTGAAATTTCCTTCGCTTGGGCCAATATCTGGTCTTTACTCAACCAACCTCGCTTAAATGCAATTTCTTCTAGACACGCTATTTTGTAGCCTTGTCGCTCTTCTACTGTTTTGACGAATTGCCCGGCATCAATCAAGCTATCGTGTGTTCCGGTATCGAGCCACGCAAAACCCCGCCCTAATATCTGAAGCTGTAACTGACCTTTAGCTAAGTAGTCATTAATGACATCGGTAATTTCTAATTCACCACGCGGTGAAGGCTTAATTTTCGAAGCGACGTCAATAACCCGGTTATCAAAGAAGTATAATCCGGTCACAGCAAAATTTGATTTAGGCTTTGCAGGCTTTTCTTCAATGGATAGAACCTGACCGCTGGAATCATATTCAATCACGCCAAAGCGCTCTGGGTCTTTCACTCTATACCCAAAGATAGTGGCTCCAGACTGCATCTTTGCTGCGTCTTGAAGCTTGCTTGAAAAATCTTGTCCGAAAAAAACGTTGTCACCTAGAATCAGGCAAACACTATCTTCACCAATAAACTCCTTACCCACTAAAAAGGCCTGCGCTAAACCGTCAGGATTCTCTTGCTCTGCATAGTTTAGGTTTAAGCCAAAACTGTCACCTGTGCCCAAAAGATTTTTATAGTTAGGCAAGTCTTCAGGTGATGAAATCACTAAAATATCTCTAATACCAGCCAACATTAATACCGATATGGGATAGTAAATCATCGGCTTATCGTAAATAGGTAAAAGCTGTTTTGAGACCCCCTTTGTAATAGGGTAAAGCCTGGAACCCACACCGCCCGCCAATATAATACCTTTCACGTCAGTGGCTCCTTCTGGCAAAAAACCTTAGTTGAAAAAGGTTCAATTATTTTCATTTTATATCGCCCTGATTATTGATAAACCATGTTACTGTTTTCTTCAGGCCACTTTCAAAACTTTCTTCGGGCTGCCAGCCCAATGACTGAGAAATTTTTTCAGCATCAATGGCATAACGGAAATCGTGACCTGGGCGGTCTTCTACATAGTCAATAAGATCACTGTAGTTCTTGACGCCTTCGGGTTTTAATGGCGCTAAGTCTTCCAATATTGAACAGATCATTTGCACGACATCAATATTTCTTTTTTCTTGATTGCCACCGATGTTATACGTTTCCCCTAACAAACCATTTGTCGCAACCAAATAAAGCGCTTTTACATGATCATCAACGTATAACCAGTCTCTAATTTGTTCACCCTTACCATAAACTGGCAAACTTTTGCCATTAAGCGCATTTAATATGGTTAAAGGAATTAGCTTTTCAGGAAATTGAAACGGTCCATAATTATTTGAGCAATTGGTGATAATTGTCGGTAAACCATAGGTTCTATACCAAGCATTCACAAGATGATCAGAACTGGCTTTGGAGGCTGAATAAGGCGAGCTAGGCTGGTAACGGCTTGTCTCTGAAAATTGCCCCATCTCACCTAATTCACCATAGACCTCATCTGTTGAAATATGATGAAAACGAAAGCTATGTTTCTTATCATCGCTCAAGCCCAACCAATAAATACGAGACACTTCGAGTAGCTGATACGTACCTATAATATTCGTTTGAATGAAGTCTGAGGAAGCATTGATCGAGTTATCAACATGAGTCTCTGCTGCCAAGTGCATGATTAAGTCAGGTTTAAAGGCATCAAACATATTGCCTAATAATGCTTTGTCACAGATATCGCCCTGAACAAATGAATATCGATCATTATTTTCTACGCTTGCGAGAGAGTTCAGGTTCGATGCATAAGTCAGTTTATCAACATTCATAACCGTGTGCTGAGTATGTGCAATCAAGAACCTAACTAAAGCAGAGCCTATAAAACCTGCTCCCCCTGTCACAATAATATTCATAAACGACCTTCTCGGTATTGAATTAAATACAGCTTATACAAGCTTAGATTGCTTAAGCAAATTTATTGAATAAATTAAAAAATCAAGCACATTTACTTTTTTGGCACACCTTTCGCTACACCTGATAACAACAACCAAAATCATAAAAAAGCGGAAGAGGTTTTCCTATAATGAGCACCCTGACACCTAAGCTTCAACCAGTTGTGAACGAGTTTTCTGAAACCGAACGATCTGATATTGCTCGCCTTCTGATACATGCCAATGACCTATATCAGATGTATAACAGCGCCGACACATCTTCCGAGCAACGTAAAATATCTTTAGATAATGCCTTTAAGCTCATTACTGAAGTCATGAATGTGGCACCAAATAATGCGCCTGCACTGAATCTGTTAGGTCGCATTGAGCTAGATAGAGGGAATATCTCTACCGCTTCTGCGCTATTTGATAAATGCCTTAATCATTCACCCGACAATACTCAGTATCTTTGCAACAAGGGCTATCTGCATATTATTGCCCAAGAGCCAGAACTTGCAATTGAGTATTTCAATAAAGCGCTAGCCATTGATACCCGCTATCAAAATGCATTTTTAGGCATAGCACGTGCACAACATGCCATGCAAAACTTCGATATTGCTTATTTACACTACCGCTCTTTAATTAAGCATGGTTTTGATAGCGCACCGATTCTTCATGGTATGCTCAGCTGCTGTTCTCAAATTAAAATTGATCAGTATCAGAAGGCCTTGGAATTAGATTTATTTACGCTCTTTGCTGAAGCAGACCTTCCGCATGAGCGCCTCGGTCACTTCGCTGCATCATTGATCTCTAAAAAATATGATCTTGAGAACCCTGACACCACGATTGATTTAGTGGCGGTTGCTCAAGACCCTTTAGTATATTATTCCTTACTGAAATGCCCGCTTCCAGACCCTTATGTTGAAGAATTCATTACGCTTTTAAGACAAACGATTCTATTGGAAACACTTGAATCAGGAAGCCTTCGAGATGAACTGCAAGCCTTAGCCATTGCAATTGGCGTTTATAACGAGCGAAACAATTATTCTCTGATAACAGATACACTCGAAGAGGAAAAAGTTAGCTACCTCGACCAACTATTAATACATACCCTTCATCACGAATGGCAGCTTGAAGATATTGTGGGTGCATTAATGGTTATCGGCATGTACCAGGCATTTTTCTCACAAAATTACGCGGTGAGATTAACCGCCATTGATCTATCGCAATGGCCTTGTGCACTTCAGCCTTTAATGCAGTCTGCTTTATATCGACGAGCGAACAGAGAAGCATATAAACAACAATTCCCTGAGAAGAAAGAAAGCTTATTATTAGCAAAAGAAGACTTACCCGCCCCCTTTCCTCGCTGGCACAATCTTGATTTTTTTAATCAGCAGTCGCTTAAGCAAGAGCTGGTCAGTAATTTTCAGCTAAACGAAGACGCTATGCCTGAACGATTATTGCTGCTAGTCGCCGGTAAAAATGCAGCGCAAAGAGCATTTGAATATGCTCATCATTTTAATGATGTCGATATTCTAGCGGTTGAAAGTAATTTAGAAAATTTAGCTGAATGTCACTTGCGCGCAGCAGAAGTGCAATTAAGTAATGTGGTTTTCTGGCCTAATTCTTTAGCAGAACGTTTTCTAAGCGATGGCAATACCATCCACTTTGCTTCCATTTCGCATGACCCGGTGCTGACAACACCTAAGTTCTTAAGACTAGTAGAAACAAACCTATGCCAAGAAGGTGTCTTGAACATTAAACTATCTGAATCGGTGGATACGGCCAGCGCAGATATTCGTCAACTTGTCTCCAAGCAAGACCTCAAAAATACAACGGCGAATATTAAAGCACTGCGATCAACCATATTGTCAGATAAAGACAGCGCATATTGGTCGAACCTCATCCATGAAGAATACTTCTATTCTATCGATGGCTGTCGTGAAACTTGGTTTAATCAGGATAATGACAGAGAATTCCTCTCTGAGATTACAGGCTTGATAAAAAAGCCCAGCTGGTCACTGTCTAAAGTTCTAAACCATTACGGTAAAACAATCTCTATCACCTTGGCTGAGAAAAACTTACAAAAGATTGCCAAAGAAAATTCAACGCATAGCGATTATTCACTTTATTTTGTTAAACAATAATTATTTTGCCGAGATACTTCCTTTCTTAGTCTCTCGGTGATTTTTTATTTGCATATCAAATCATGTATATTCATTCTTTATCTAACTACCTTATACTATGAGGTAGTTAATATAATTCAGGATGACCATGACTCTCAGTAAAAACCATATTCTTTCAAGCTCAGATACCCCTTGGCAGGAAAGCTTTAGTGATATTCAGTGCTATGAAGATCATCATGTTAATGGCGCACTTATTCGTTTGATCGAAGACCCTCACTTTACGCCAAATCTTTTCAAGCTTTTTAGTGCATCAAACGTACTTAAAAGCACCCTGGTGCATTTAAAAACGATCGATAGCATCGATGCTCTGCAAAACTGGATAGAAGCGCATATTTTTCCGCTTGTAGAATTAAGTTATGAACAGCTTTCAATTTCAGGTCTCGATAAGCTAGACAAAGGTCGGAGTTATATTTTCATTTCGAATCATCGTGATATTGTGATGGACCCTTTACTTCTTAACCGGGCACTCAGGTCAGCAGGTTTTTCTACTGCGCATTGCGCTATCGGGGACAACCTTCTGACACACCCCTTTGCCAATGATTTAGCTTTACTTAACCGCTGCTTTAAAGTCTTTCGCTCATTAAAATCCCCCAGAGCCATGCTTAACGCCATGAAGAACCAATGCGCTTACATTCAATATTTACATTTCAATAAAAATGAGCATATTTGGGTCGCTCAAAAAGAAGGCCGGGCAAAAGATAATATCGATAAAACCAACCCCGCTCTCATTAAAATGCTCGGGCTTTGCAGGCCAAAAGCGTTAGCTTTAGATGACTATTTAGAACAATTAAATATAGTGCCTGTGTGTTTTTCGTATGAGTGGGATCCGTGTGATATTGATAAAGCACAACAGTTAAACAATCAACAAAGTGATCATGCTTATCAAAAAGATGCGTTGGATGATTTGATTGCGACTCAAAAAGGTTTAAAGGGGTATAAAGGACATATACACCTTCACTTTGGTAAGGCCATAAATAAAAATGAAAGACTCCCCTCGCTAGACCATAAAGTGGTTGCTGAAGAAATTGATCGAAGCATTCATAACAATTACCGAATTTACCCGGTTAACTATGCGGCTTATAAAAAAGTAAACGGGGCAACGCACGAAAGCTGTCCCTTTGATAAACAAGATGTGGATAAGGCACAGATTCGCCTAGAAAAACGACTGGCGCCCTACTCCGCAGAGATTGCTCGAAGAGTTTATGCCGCCTATGCCCAAGTATTAAGCTGAAACCACCTTAAACAGATAATGATTATCGAATATACGAACCTAACTCTTCTAACAAGGTAGGTTTTTTAATACCAAAACCCTGAGAGTGATCAACACCGATTTCTCGAAGTACCGCCAGAATATCATGACTTTCAACAAATTCAGCGACAGTCTTCATGCCCATAAAGTGCGCAAGTTCATTGATAGATTTCACCAAAGCCTGGTCTTGAGGGCTATTTGCAATATTCCTGATAAAAATACCATCTATCTTGATATAGTCTACAGGGAGCTTTTGAATATAAGCGTAGGAAGATAAGCCTGAACCAAAATCATCCAAGGCGAATTTACAACCTGCTCTTTTCAAGACTCGAATGAATTCAGTGGCATCGGAAAGGTTAGTAATTGCTGCCGTTTCTGTAATTTCAAAACAAATCATTTCAGGCGGAACCGAACTAACAGCAAATTGCCCTAGTAAAAATTCCAAAAAGTGGTCATCGTTTAAAGAGTTACCTGAAAGGTTTATCGAAAATCCACTCGATTTGGCAGCAAGTTTTTGGTTTGCTTCTATCCACAATAAAACATTATGAATCACCCAGCGATCGACTTTAGCCATTCGATTAAAATGCTCTGCAGCCTCAATCAATAAACCAGGCGGCAGAACCTGGCCATTTTGTTTAACCCCTAAAAGTATTTCATAATGAGGTTTTTCAACACCATCAATATCTATTGGTCGAATTTCCTGGCAGCGTAAAGTTAGCAGTTCATCCATATCTCCATCGAGATAATTGACCCACTTGAGCATGTCCTGGCGCTTTATCTGGTCATCATCTTTTTCTTGGTATTCAACAACGCGGTTACGACCTTGGCTTTTTGCAGATTCACAGGCTAAACCCGCTTTGCGCATTAAGGTATCGCTTGAATCAGCTTCAATATCAAACCCTGCCAGACCAATACTCACTGTACTGGTAATTTTATGGTCTTCCCACGAGTAGCTGTCATTTGCAATAGACTCACATACTTGTTTTGCAATATCTCTGGATGTTTCAAGAGAGCATTTATTCAAAATAATACCGAATTCATTGCCACCCAGACGACCACAAAACGCATCTTCCACGGCTTCAGACTTAATTAATTGAGCAATATGTTTAAGCAACGCATCACCGGCATGATGCCCATAAGAGGCGTTGGTTAAGCTGAATTTATCCAAATCAATATATAAAAGTGCTGCTTTCGTATGATTGGATATAACACCAGAAATCGACTGTTCAAGAGCTCTTTCAAAGGCCTGCCTGTTGAGTAAGCCAGTCAATACATCACAACTTGATTGCGAAGCCAGCTCTTCATAAACGGATTGAACCATTTGATGCAAGCCTTGATCCACCAAAGGCACATCGTCATTTTCCACGAAACTGGCACGATTATCTTTGAATAATTCAACTAGATCATCTAACGATATATCTTCGTCTTTCATACCCTGACTATCGACAAAAACAAAACGGAAAGATATCCTGCCAGACCATGCTAAACGCATACACCTTGGTTTCCCTTGGTCATCTTTTATTTCTATCCATTCCCCCACTTTCATCGCCAAAATACGTTTATGCCAATAACTTGAAAGCGAATCTTGCTTCTGTCCTAAACTTAGCTCTTCAATTTCTTTTTCAGTTTTATCAAACGGCCATTCGTAATGGTCAACCCTGACCATTAAAGGCGGTGTCTCATCAAATAAACATTCTTCCAAATGTTTCAATATTGATTCATATCCAATTAAACCAGAGATACTTAATTCTTTTTTGATCAACTCAAGTAAGGAAGGCGCTTCAAGCTCCATTTCTAGCTCTATCGCCCACTTATCAGACTGATCTGTATCATCACCCAACCAACTTAAGAGCAAATCAATCACTTTAAACACTTCATCATACTGCTCGGAATCATGACCATCCCGCACTAATACCAACGCGAGATATTCTCTCCAACCAGCCTTATCCAGCAACTCAAGAAGTACCACTGGTACAGAATTTCCTGACAGTAAAGATGAGATGTCTTCAACAACCCTTAAACGTGCATCTGCAACTTTTTGCTTGCCCTCGTAAGCTCTCGCTATACGCTCTGCATTTCGTTTATGCGCAAGTGCCTGGCGTTCAAGAAGTTGATCTAATTCGCGTAATATCTTTTCAACTGCATGCTCGTCATCATCATATTCGACAATCACTCGATCGATAAAACGATCTAGAACTTTCTCTAAACGCTTATGATCTTCTCGGTCACTGGATGCAAGCTTTGCTAATTTATTAAGCATTTGTCTTGCTGGATGTGTGACATCCGAGAAAAAGGTTTTATCTCTAAGAACAACTTTGAGGATAGTAACTTTTAGTTTTTCTAACCATTTTTTAAGCAAGCCACTAACGCCAACCTTATCGATAATAACTTCAAAAAAACGGTCAGTGACGTCAATTAATTCTAATTCGTTACTTGCTATCGTACAGTGCACATCAGGAGAGTCATTTAGCCCATACTCCAACCAAGATCTTAACTTTCGTTTACCTAAGTTATCTACCTGAATATGCGCTTGCTGAAGTTGACTGATCGCTGATACGAGATAACTTGAATCATCCGCTGATGACGTATCAGAAGGCTGTTTAAGCGCCCCACCTCCCGCAACCGTGGCATTTAACTTAGAAAGGGTATCCAGGGTATGAATTGATGTTGTTGAACGGCCTGTAGATTGGGATGCAGAAGAACCCTGCACCTCTTGACCAAGCATATTGATAGAAGAGCCCACTGCAATATGACCGTCACGGGAACCTTCATCATTTAAACTTGCACCACTTAGACCTAAGTCATCATCGTATTCATAGAAATGTTGCTCGTTATCATCGGCTTCGGGGACCTTATTATGCTGATTAAAAGATGATGCTGCCTTACCGGCATGACCAGACTGTGAGTTTGGTGATGAAGATGGTGTATTTAGCATTTCATTTTTAACGGGTGCAATCAAAGGTTTGTAATTCAATTCTTCTTTTTTAGCCATCAACATTAAGGATTTGTACATATCTCTTAGCGGCTGGACCAGATGACGAGAATAAAGTTTATATACCAAGGCTTGAGGTGATGTTGGAATTTCGAGGGTTTCTATTGACTGTTTAAGACTTCTGAATATTGTATTCGGGCTCACGGGGCAATCTTTAAGGTCGTAAGCTTTATGATGCAAAAAACTTAATATGAGCCTTACTTCGTTAAGCTCATAACCCAGCTCGGCTTCTAAATATTTAACAGCAACATTCGCAGTTAACCAATCTTCAAATTCATCTTTAGAGACAAGGCTCAAACTCGATAGACTGGCCTTTTTTAAACTGTCACTATCAGGTTTTTTTTGTTGCCCGTCATCGTCACCTGTCTTATCAAAATGTTCAGAAACAGAAGAATGGAAAGCATCGTTGACTGCACTCGAAATTCTGGCAGCAAACCACTCGTCATTTGCCTCTAACAAATTTATCGCAACCGAATAGTCAGCACGCAGCCAATCACTGGTCTGCTCTAGCGATTTGTATAAGTCTACAGCTGTTGAACGCGTACTCTGAGAGATAGCATCGGAGATCGCGTTGAGTGACATTAACTGAATACTTTCAATCAGGTGATTAACCCCCAATAATATTTATATTTTGTGGTGATATTATAACTAAAACCCGCGCTTCAATAAAAACACAGGGATATTAATAAGGCTAATCTAAAACCACAATTTAACAAGCACAAGAAGCATTTCCGAGAAAAAAATGTGAATTAAAGTGTAATGATTAAAATAGTACTAAAGCATCTCTGTGAGTATTTGTTAAACTAGGTTTTTTTCAACCACCAAGGTTTACAATGACTCAACTTTTTGTAAAAAATCTCAGTGTCATCGACTTTTCATATTTTGATAACAGAAGAGGCATACTTGGGGAAAGCTGGGTAGTCGATATTGTGTTGTCTGGGCAGTTAGATGAGCAAGGCATGATCTTTGATTTTGGCCATGTAAAGAAAACCATCAAAAAAATCATTGATGAGCAAGTCGATCACTGCTTTGTTATTTCGAGCCAAACCAAAAATCTTGAGCTTATCAAAAACAAACAACGAACCGAGTTAAACTGGAAGCACATAACGGGTAATTATCAACATATTTCCCCGCACTCATCAGTCCTTCTGCTCGATGTAAAAACGATTAACAAATCATCTGTGGGGAAATATCTCGAAGACATCATTCTACCTAAGTTGCCGAAGAATGTTGAATCAATTGAAATACAACTCTCCGAAGAACTAATCGATGGCGCCTACTACCATTACAGCCACGGCTTAAAGAAGCATGACGGGAATTGCCAGCGAATTGTTCATGGTCATCGTTCAAAAATAGAGATATTTGAAAACCATCAAAGGAATACCAAGCTTGAAGACTACTGGTCAGCCTGTTTCAGGAATGTTTATATTGGTACGAAAGAAGATATTTCAAAAGAGTTTGATTCAGAAGGAAAGCCATACATTACGTTCTCATATTCCGCTCAACAAGGTGACTTCAGCGTCACACTCCCAAAGAAAAGAGTCTATTTAATTGAAACAGACTCGACTGTGGAGCTGATTGCTGAGCACATTCTTCAGCAGTGCGTGGAAAAACAACCCATCAATCATTATCTCGTTAGAGCCTATGAGGGTATTGGTAAAGGCGCTGTTGCCAGCAGCTCAAAATCATAACCCTACCTTGGATCTCCCCTTCACTGGGGAGGAATAGTTTTCTTGCTACGCAACACTTAAAGCTGCTTTCATTTCTTTCCTGAAAATTTCAATAGGATCATCATAAACACGATGCGGATCCATATCATACTTCATTGTCCACATCATATAGTCCATTAACTCTTGCTGCGCTGCCGCTTGAGCTTTCTTTGCTGAACGAATATTAACAACATTTGAAGACGCCTTATTTTCTTTCTTTGATTTAGAGCCTGTAGTGAAAGTATCTATTGTCATGTTTCATCTCGCTTACGTATTTATAGAACATTAATATAATACTTAACTCTAAGCGGATTTCATGCCAACTTAAAAAAACTAAAATTTACTTCTTTAGATACAATAACTTGCGATGTGAATTATTTTAAGCTTTGCATAAGCAAAGTGAGTTTGGCTTAGAAAAGTCATGACTAGCCAAAAATATGACGGGGAATTCAATTCGCTCATTGAGCTCCGTCGAAATGTGCCCGATTTGTAGCGCTGAGCTTACCTTCAAGACCCTTCGGCGGGGCTCAGGGAGCGAATCCTAGAGGCTCAGGGTGCGTTTTTCTCTCGCGCACGCAGTAATTAGTTTTAAGCAAAAAAAAACCACTAATAAACATTAGTGGTTTTTTAATTGGCGTCCCCTAGGGGAGTCGAACCCCTGTTACCGCCGTGAAAGGGCGGTGTCCTAGGCCTCTAGACGAAGGGGACAGTAAACTGTCCTGAACAATTTGGTGGAGCCAGACGGGATCGAACCGTCGACCTCAACGCTGCCAGCGTTGCGCTCTCCCAGCTGAGCTATGGCCCCATTAGGATGCTATATTACATGTTTTGTAATAATAATTCTGAGAGGAAACCTGAGTTAACTCGCAGACTTTAGCAACACTGCATCGTTCAACGGGGCCGTATATTATTGAAGTCCCCCTAATGAGTCAAGACTATTTTAAAGATTTTTCAAATTAATCCTGCTCAGCAGCTAATGACCGAATAAGGACTTGAATTTGTTGAAATTCTTTTTCTACTTTCTTGGTTTCTTTCTTAGAAAAACCACCCAGTTTATCAAGCGCATCACGTAATCTTGCACGACTCATATCGGGCCCCAATAAAGCCATAGAGTCGACTACCGACCAAGAGTTCGGCGTACCAGCAATGGCAACAAAAATAGGCTGCATAAAATCCCCCATCTTTATCGTCATCGCTTTAGAAAGCATTTTAATATCAGAAAATATATTATCTTTATTCCAATGTCGCTGCGCTTCAAGTGTCCATAATGTAAATTGCAGTACTCTTTTTACTTCAGATTCTTCTAGCTTTTTATGTTCAAAGCTCTCTGCCGTTAAATTTAACAGCCCAGAAAACATAAAACCTGCCAGTGGCGCGATGTCTGCGAACGTTTCGACACGCCCTTTTATGTGCTCAACCATGGGCGCAATGTGCGCCTGATTAAACGCCCAATTTTTGGCGTGTTCCATAAAACCCTCATCACTTAAAGACTCTCTGATCCATAAGCCATTGAGCCATCTTAGTTTTTCAACGTCAAAAATCGGACCACCCAAAGAAACCCTATTGATATTGAAGTGTTCAATCATCTCCTCTAAAGAAAACTTTTCACGCTCATCAGGCATAGACCACCCCATTCTGCCAAGATAGTTCACTACAGTTTCAGGAAGATAACCCGCACGCTCATAATAGTTAATACTGGTTGGGTTCTTACGCTTACTTAGTTTACTTTTATCTGGATTTCTTAGCAGCGGCATATGGCATAGTACAGGCATATCCCAAGAAAAGTATTGATACAATAATTGATGCTTAGGGGCAGAATTGATCCACTCCTCACCCCTAATGACGTGGGTAATCGCCATTAAATGGTCATCAACCACATTGGCTAAATGATAGGTTGGCATACCATCAGACTTTAAAAGAATTTGGCAATCGACTTGTGACCAGTCTATTTCAATAGTGCCACGAAGAAGATCTTCGATCACACAGACTCCTTCAGTCGGAACTTTCATACGAATAACATAAGAATCACCTCTAGCTAGGCGTTCTTTTACATCATCTTCAGGTAACTCAAGATTTCCATTAATGCCAGGATTCAAACCCGCTGCTTTGCGTTGCGCTCTTATTTCATCTAACTCTTCGGTTGTTCGAAAGCAGTAGAAGGCGTGACCTTTGTCAATTAACTGCTCGGCATAAGCACGATAGTCATCTTTGCGCTCACTTTGACGATAAGGACCATAATCACCACCGACATCGGGCCCTTCATCCCAGTCTAAGCCTAACCACCTCAACGAATTCAAAATATCTTGTTCTGATTCAGGGGTACTTCGTGCTTGGTCAGTATCTTCAATTCTCAAAATAAATTTACCCTGATGCTGGCGGGCAAAACACATATTAAACAATGCAATGTAAGCAGTACCAACATGAGGATCACCTGTTGGTGAAGGGGCAATACGTGTTCTAACTATTTGAGACATTGATCTACCTTAAAAATAAAAACTTAAAAATGGGAAAGCAATAAAGCTGACAAATCGACTTAACCGTAACCGCCAACGAATGGGTTCGTCGCCTTTTCATGACCAATAGTGGACATAGGGCCATGACCCGGAATAAAACGAACATCTTCAGGCAAAGACCACAAATGCGTCCGAATGGAATTCAATAGCGTATCGTAATCCCCTTTTGGGAAATCAGTACGGCCGATTGAGCCGTTAAATAGCACATCCCCGACAACGAGTAACTTACTCGCTTGATGATAAAAAACAACATGACCAGGCGTATGACCCGGACAATGAAATACCTTTAAGGTTTCTTTCCCAATCTCGAGCACATCATCTTGCGACAACCATCGGTCTGGAGTAAAAGATTTTACACTTGGGAAACCAAACATTTGGCTTTGTTGAGGCAAGGCGGTAATCCAGAATTGATCACCTTCATGCGGACCTTCTATGGGTATATTTAAGGCTTCCGCCAAGTCTGCAGTACCACCGGCATGATCTATATGCGCATGGGTTAAGATGATTTTCTTGAGCCTAAGCCCTAACTCTTTTACCACACTTTGTATTTTAGGAAGATCACCACCCGGATCAACCACTGCCGCTTCCATTGTTTGATCACACCAAATCAATGAACAATTTTGCTCAAAAGCCGTTACCGGTATAATTTTATACTGTAAACTCATGGTTTATCTGTCTACCGTCAATTATAAAAAGAAGCATTATCCCTCATGCACATTGAAACTCAAACTAAAACCCGAAATACCCGCAATTTTTTAAGAAAATCATCTATAGCCTGTGCTTGCATAGCCATCACAGCTTGCTCTTTTGTTGAACTAAAACCGGGCGCTGAACATATTATTTTTGCAAAACAAGGTGATGACTGTGAACAACTTAAAGCTTTCACAGCAGAAGTGAAGACATCAACACTTTTCATTGACAGGCGACCAGAAGCTATCGCAAATGAACTACAGATTTTGGCACAAAACGAAGCGTATTCACTCTATGCCAATGCCATATGGCCAATATCCGAGATAAAAGAAGGCAAACAGAACTTTGATATACTCATCTGCAAACCCATATAACCTTAAAAAGACATACTCAACGCAAGCCAAACATGCTGATCACTTTTTCCATACTGGTCAGCATGATAATCGGCATATTGCAGCAGAACCTGATAGTGATCCAGCTCTATAGCGGCGTCAATATTCCACTCCTCGCCTAGGTGGTCGATATTATCAACCACTGAATCTGCCTGGAAGTCGTGATAGTTAACAGAGATAGAAGCAGGTAAAGATTGCTGCGCGAATACAATAATTGCCGCATACCCCAAACCTAAATAGCTATCTTGTATACCACCCTGAATATTGCCTAAACCATTATTACTGAACTGATCGCTCGCCCCTTGAAAGTCACGCAAACTCCCTAAAGGCGTCACAAAGTAGCCGCCATCAGAAGCCCCCAAACGCTCATAACCGACATTCACTTCGACACCCTGATAACCAAAGACTAAATCAATTAAAGCATAAGTGGTTGAATAAGATATTGGATTGGCACCTGCGTCTTCTTGTTGTGCCAGCTCTAACTGATAAGCAACCGAAAAGTCACCACCCAAATCACCAGAAAAGCGAATACCATAGGTCGATGTTTCCCATTGTTTTTGTTCTGGGTGATCACTAATCCAAAGCGCATACAAAGATAAATCACTTAACCAAAAACCGCGATAATTCAAATTAAATAGCTTTGCATTGATATCCTGATGAGCAGAGCCAAGCCTTTCATCCTGATTTGTCTGAACTTGGTTTAACTGTGCAAATTCGATTCGAGTGTAATTAAGCGTTTCATTACGAATGCTTAGAGCAGAAAATGTTTGTTCGTTTTGACGCCAACCATCCCCCCCTAACATACGCTCATTATTAAGGCTCATCGTCTGTCGACCAAGCTTAATGAGCGTGTTCGCGACATCATAGGCTATCCATGCCTGATTCAGCTCAGTACCTTCGGGGTCTTCTAGAAAAACATCATCCAGCTGACCATTAGCACCCGAGTTATAATTATTGTCATTTGGGATCGCACGAACATCATCAAACTCAACAAAGGCATGAAACAATTCAAAAGGCAGTGTTTTAAACCCCAAGCGTGACCGCAAAGTTAAAGCCTGAGCACCCTGCTCCCCTTGTTTTATATCTTCATAACGTAAGCGGAAATCCACATGCGCTGCACCTTCTTCAAATGCCTCCTGCACAGACTGCGCCTTCTTTTCCTCGAACCATTCAGCATCAACAGAGGTAGCGATCAATAACAAAGGAATACTTAAAAAAATACGATAAAAAGAGGGCTTATTATAGTCATTCACCGGCAACTCAACCTTAATAGAAAATGAGGCGATTAGTTACTTATAAATTCCGCCCCCTGTCAAGAGCAAAGAATAGAAAACCGTTTACATCGGTTTCAAGTAGCCATTTTCTTCTAATTCAATCAGCAATAAATGCTGAAGAATTTTATCTTTTGTTGAATCTGGATGAGACAGACTTAGGCGCTCTAAAAAGGGCTTTGCTTCTTCTGCATCCACTTTATGGACAAATGAGCGAATCACCGCTTTGACCATCGAACGAGGATTCGACATCAAGGCTTTAATATCTTTCAAGCTTTTACCCAAGGCAATTTCTTCTGAGGTAAAGTCAGAACCTAATGGAAATGCAGGGAACAAACCTTTTTTACGCCATTCACCCAAAAGTGACACAAGTTTCTCTGGATAATTAGCACGGTATGCTTCTGGTAATTCGTAATTTTCACGCAATTTCCCTGCTTTTTTAAGCGTCTCCATTAACTCATTTTGGAAGCGTGAATCGGCTACTTTTATTAAGGCAATACCAATTTGCTCATCAGTTTTGCCTCTAAGGTCTGCAATGCCATACTCAGTGACAATGATATCGCGTAAATGACGAGGGATAGTGATGTGCCCATAATGCGGCATAATATTAGACTTAAGTTCTTTGCCGCAGCCTCGAGTACTTCTTACACATAAAATTGAACGAGCATCGGGCAATGAATGCGCCATCGATACGAAGTTATATTGCCCCCCTACACCACTAACAACAGTACCATCTTCTAAACCATCAGAGACAACAGCACCACTCAATGTAACCATCATACCCGTATTAATAAAGCGAGCATGTCTTCTCTGGGCTGATAACAGTGGGAAATTGTAATCCAGCTGATTAATATGCCCGACACTGGACATACAAATACTTTCATTTTCTTCATGCGACAGGTCCCGTAATGCCTGATAAAAATCTTTCGGGCCTAGATAAAACCCACCATGCATATAGATACCATGCTTAAGTTTATCGCCTAAGCATAATTCACATATCCGAGAAAAATTTTCGACAGAACCTAAATTAGTCGATAGTAATTCCTGATCTACTCGCAATTCATCATTAAGCCATTCAACCCGCTCAGAAAACACCCCCCAATGCTGCAAGTAAAGAAAATCCGAATGCGTCAACTGATGGCTGACAATAGACTCATTAAGTAGACATTCAAGCGTATCACTTGATACTTTCTCTGAAATTTTATCATCGTTTAATAGTCGCTGGAGATCTAGGTCGTCATAGACTTTACGCTTAACAATGCCACTTTTAATAAGATGCATAAATCCATTGACGAACATCTCACTTGAACCATATAAACCCTGTTCAAAAGGGTTTAGACCACCATACGTCTCAGTTAAGTCTGCATCTAAACCAAGCTTATCGGTCATGGCTTGATAACAATCCGGCTGCTCATGGCGAAGTTTGCATGCATAAACAATCGCGTCACCTAAGGAGCCAATACCGATCTGAAGTGTCCCACCATCTTTTATCAGTGTACTAGCATACATGCCGGCAACATAATCAGGGTTCGGAACAGACATATTTGGTGGCGCAAACAATTCTGTATGATAGGCAGGATTTTCAACTGTAAAGTCAAAGAAATTCGAATCGACCATCGCTCGATTGTACATAAATGGTAGTTCGTCATGCACTTGCGCAATGGTGATTATTTTTTTACCTGCCGCTTTTTGCTCTTCAATTAGAGGCATAACATCCAGGGTAACGTCGGCATTACAACTTAGACTATATTTGGTTTCACCATCGATCGTCTTTTTGGACACCATTTGCGCTAGCACATTGACGCCATTAATAATCAGATCACGCGAGACAAAGGTATAGTTGCTCGATATATAGTTCTGTTGAGCACTACTCACATTTTTCATGGCACCCGCTTTGAAATAGAACTCTGAGACTTGAATATTTTCAGGCATGGTGCCAGTACGTATCGCATTCGTATAAGCAAGCTCTTCATAATCCCCAAAAATACGTTCCACGAAGGGCACCATAAACTTGGCTTCCATATCACTTTTAGGGCGAGGTTTTTCAAGCGATAAGGCTGTAATAATTCTGAGCTGGATACTTGGGTCTTGTTTAGCTTTTTCGAAAAAAGCATTGACCAACTGATTAGGCTTCCCTAAGCCTAGAGGTAAACCTAATACGATATTCTTTCCAACGACTTCAATTGTTTTCTCTACACAACGCATTGCTTCTAAAAACGATTCCATAAGGACTCCAATTCAAATTACCTATCATTTTAATCTTGAAGAGACACTCACAGTTCATTTTCAAATGATATGAGTGGCGATATTTAAAGCATAACCTTAACAAGACTGGCCAAAAACTATCATGATATAAATCAATAAGAGCACCTAGAAAAACATTTTGTATACATGAACATCATATTTTAAAAAGACATTGGTCAGAGGAAATTGACTCTCATCATTTTAATTCATCAACAAAGCCTATATTCTTGCGACTTTACTAAAATAAATGGATAGAACAATGGTTTCAAACTTCCAAAGCCTGATTGATGCAGCAAAGCAGCAAACACAACCTCAACGTCTACTATTCTTGTTCGCAAAAGCGGAAAGTGAAGACCAGAAAGAAACAAATCAACAACGTGGTACACTCTCACCACTAATGTGTGTCGATAAGTTACCCGAAGAGTTAAGCTCATTCGCTACATTTAAAGATGAAGCAGATGGCATTTCACCAGACTGGGACTTTATGCTTGCAGTGGGTTTATCAGGCCAAAATGGTCAAGCACCCTCCAGTGATGATGCCGAGCCTTTTTTAAATCAAATGGTGAGTAATCTCACCGCTGGACAAGACTTATCTCAATATGTCATTTTTGATCGAGAAGATAACCCCGTGATGATACAAGCTAGTTAAGCTTACGTGCACGCCATGCTTTAACAACGACAATCAAAAACAACAAGCCACCAATAGTCGATATTAAACCGCCTAGGCCCATCAGCCCCATCCCTAAAATTTCAGGCAGCCGATCAAGGGCTTGGGCAGCGCCTGCCGTTTTTCGTTGCACACCATAACCACCTGACCAGGCCAACCCAAGTATATGCATTAACTGTCCACCCCCATATACATAGGGCTGAATGACTGCCATTTTCGAATTTACCACACCTAAGCCAAGTTTAGGGAGCAGCAAGTAAGCAAGCCCCATAAAAGATAAAGTCACACCGACAATAGATCCATGATAGTGCGCCGGGATAACCACATTCACACCTTCAATTAAAAACCCAATCACACCACCTGCCGTAAACAAAATAATAGACGAAATAAATGCGGCTTTTAAGGGCTTAGTTTCTGGCCTTGCTGGCTGAAGAGCAAATAAATTCAGTGCCGCTAAAAGCCCTAGCGGCAAACAAGCCAAACCACCATAAGTCATTAATGCTGTGAAACCGAGTCGATAGCCTGCTGAATCAATTTCATCAATAAAATAAAGTGCCGGCACCCACACAACAGGTAAAACAACCAAAATAGCCAATAAAGAAAAGTATCGAGGGCTAATGTTATTTTTCGCGCCACATGCATGCGCCAAACAGAACCAGGCAACCAAGAGTAATAAAGTATGTGTAAACTGAAGCGTATGTCCGCCACCCCAGAATAATAGCTCAAAGTAGTATTCCCCTTGGTATAGATCGGGAATGGCGATATAACTTATAAAAACAGCAACAAATGCTAAAAGCGTCGGGAAAATGGATAGATAAATAACAAAAGGTAATACATCTTTTGCTCTGAAAGGAAAAGTAACACCTTTAAAGACCCGGGACATAGCCTGTAAAAAAATACCAGAACAAAACACGCCTAGCGCTATGTAAAATGCAGGATGCTGTAAAACAGGCACATAATTATTAAGAAGCGGCTTACCCACACCAAAGAACGGACAAACCACTAAAATCAAGGTTCCCAATACCGATATCGTCCAAGCAAACTGATCAAGCTTTCCACCACTGCCTGGATGACTCAAACACCAAAAGCAGGCTGCCATTGATAGAAACCAAATTAAGACAGACAGGTCAACGTGAACCACAAGCGCAACATGGAAAAAATCAATCCATGGGATAATTGACTGAACGCCCGGTGTTCTAGACAACACCAACAATAATGAAAAAATACCCGCAGCCAACAAAGAGGCAACAGCTAAACCTAGCCACTTGCGTACAATATTTATTTGTTGTTCAGTATGAAGTGATAACGAAAAAATAGTGTTCATCTCAAGGTCTTCTTGAGAACAGGTATTATGAAAAATCAAAGTCGCCTCGTGTTATTTTTATTGTGTCATTACATAGATAAATCAGTTTATAAACAGCATTAAACACTTTTTTGATAACAGAAAAAAACTATTTCATGATATTAAGTGCAAAATGCTAACCAAAACCATTTTAGACTTGCATAATATAATTGGATAAGTAAATAATGTACTTCGTAGTGAGTAAGCTAAGCATAAAGGACTTAAACGTTCATCCAACTTAGCGTACGCATGGTTTTGTAAAACAACACTACATTTAGACTAAAAATTTATAATAAAAAAGGGGTTGAAGCTAAGTATGCAAATTTAGCTTCTTCATAACAACTGACTAAACCAAGTTCTGATAGTTTGCCTAGGTATAACAGTTCAGTAGCTTCAGGTATTTAGCAAGCGCTCATAGTAGAGCGGCCATTATGCAGCCAACAGCTACGCACACCACAGTATGTTGTTAGTATAATAATAAAAACTAAATATTTTTAGCCTCATGTTAACTAACCACACGGTTAAAACAATGCGCTTATCATTTAGCTAGCATTCCATAAAAGATGGAATAGTTATTCGTATGCGCAATTCAGAATTTGGTCTACCTTGATGAGGATCAACGGATGCCAAATTGTGTACGCAAACCAAGCGGGCAAAAAGCCACTAGCTTAAGACTTTCCAGTCTAGCATTGGGGCCTAGCTTGCTGCTTTTATCAACAGCAGCTTTTGCGGAATATAAACTCAACCTTCCTGCCCCGGTTTCACCTGTTACCAGGGAAGTATTCGATCTTCACATGCTTACGTCTGCAATCGCGCTTATTATCATGGTGATTGTGACAGTGGTCATTTTCTACGCTGTTTTCAAATTCAGAAAGTCTAAAGACTATCAAGCGGACCAAGAATTCCATAATGGCTGGTTCGGTACTTGGTCATGGATTTTAGTACCCGCACTAGTACTTGCTATCGATTTAAGTATCGCCAGCAGTGCCAGCTCAACCTTTGATCTTATCGAAGATAAGACACCCGCTGATTTAACCGTAAAAGTCATAGGCTCTCAGTGGAAGTGGACTTATCAATACATGGAAGACGATATCAACATTGTCAGCTCCCTACTCCCTGAAGAAGAGGCTGGTGAGGGTTACCTTAGAATGGTCGACAATCCTTTAATCCTGCCTACTCATAAGCGTATTCGTTTCTTACATACAGCGACTGACGTACTCCATGCTTGGTGGGTACCAGCCATAGCCATCAAAAAAGACTCTATTCCCGGTTATATCAATGAGACATGGACCATCATTGAAGAAGAAGGCATATACCAGGGACAGTGCGCGGAAAACTGCGGAACAGGCCATGCATTCATGCCCATTCAGGTTAATGCCGTGACGGAGAACGAATTTAATGCCTGGATGACGGAACAAAAAGAAATCAAACTTGCAAAAGATAGGGAAGCCTCACCTGATACGGTATGGCCGATGGAAGAACTAATGGTTAGAGGTGAAACACTTTACAATAAAAATTGTGTAGCTTGCCACCAAGAAAATGGCATGGGAATACCCGGTGCCTTCCCTGCACTTAAAGGCAGCGAAATAGCGACGCATAACATGGCCAAACATATTGATATCGTCCTCAATGGTGTTTCTGGAACATCTATGGCGGCTTGGGGAAGCCAACTTAATGACCTAGAGATTGCAGCCATTATCACTTACGAACGAAATGCTTGGGATAACAATACAGGTGAATTAGTTCAACCCGCTGACATTAATGCGGCACGCTAATTAGGAGAGGTAAAAAAGAATGAGCTACACAACAACAAACGATACTCACCTGGACCAAGATACAGACCACCATGAAGCGGATCACCATGGCCCGCCAAAAGGCATTGGTCGATGGTTATTCAGTACGAATCACAAAGACATTGGAACCATGTACTTAATTTTCTCCCTCGTCATGCTATTTTTAGGTGGCGGCATGGCGATGCTGATTCGTGCAGAATTATATCTACCTGGCTTGCAGTTTTTGGAGCCAGATCTATACAATAACATGGTAACCACACACGCTCTAATCATGGTATTTGGCGTGGTAATGCCAGCCGCAGCTGGCATGGCGAACTGGATGATCCCCCTTCAAATTGGTGCGCCTGATATGGCTCTACCTCGCTTGAACAATCTTAGTTTCTGGCTGCTTCCTGCCGGTGCGACCTTGTTAATCATATCGATTATTGTGCCATTTTTTGGCGGTGGTGCTCCGGTAAATACAGGCTGGACACTCTATCCGCCACTCTCAATCCAAGCTGGAATGGGGATGGACTTTCTGATTTTCACCCTTCATGTTTTGGGCATTTCATCGATTCTGGCAGCGATTAACATCGTGACCACCATCTTGAATATGCGCGCACCGGGTTTAACGATGATGAAGCTACCACTGTTCGTTTGGGCATGGCTCTTTACGGGCATATTATTAATTATGATTATGCCTGCTCTTGCAGGTGGTGTGACGATGCTGTTGTTTGATCGTCACTTTGGCACAAGCTTCTTTGATGCTGCCGGTGGTGGTGATCCTGTGCTTTTCCAGCATTTATTCTGGTTCTTCGGACACCCTGAAGTATATGTTTTATTGCTACCATCTATTGGCGTTCTAGGCATTATCGTACCAACCTTTGCTCGAAAGCCTTTATTTGCATATAAACCGTTAGTTTGGGGTATGGGTGTTTTGTTGGTATTGGGTATGGTTGTTTGGGCACATCATCAATACACCATTGGTATGTCAGTTGCCGCAACTAACTACTTTATGATTGGTACCATCCTGATCTCTATTCCTGTCGGCTTTATGCTGTTTAGCTTTATTTGCACTATGTGGCGCGGTGCGATGACCTTCGAAACACCGATGCTATTTGCCATTTCAATTATTGTGATGTTCTCTTTTGCTGGCACAACAGGTGTCATGCTTGCCGTGGTTCCAGCTGACCTGCAATATCACGACACTTATTTTGTTGTTGCTCACTTTCATTATGCTTTGATACCCGGCGCGCTATTCGGACTCTATGCCGGTGTTTTCTACTGGCTGCCAAAGTGGACAGGCCATATGTATAACGAAAAGTTAGGCAAGATATTTTTCTGGTGGACAACCATTGGCTTCAACTTAACCTTCTTCCCTCAGCACTTTTCTGGACTTGCCGGTATGCCGAGACGAATCGTTGATTACAGCGTTCAGTTTGTCGAGTTCAACCAAATTTCCAGTATTGGTGCATTCATATTCGGCCTGTCTCACATCCTGTTTGTATATATCATTATCCAAACGGTTCGAGGTGGTGAAAAAGCCAGCGCAATGCCTTGGGAAGGCGCTCAAATTGGTACACCAGGCCTTGAGTGGACAGTATCGTCTCCGCCTCCATACCATAGCTTTGAAACACCACCTACCGTGAAATAGTGAAACAAGGAGCGGCTATGAATAATGACATACAAAACCCGGAACTTAAAAAAGCTAACTTGCGCATGGCAATTATTCTTGGCTGTGTCGCCATAGCTAGCTTGGTCATGGCCGGATTGGCGGTCTCAAGAATGATGGCCTTGGGCACTTAATCAAAATTAGATGGATAACGGGGCCTAAATGGAAAATCATACCAATAATGATAAGCCAGAAAATAAAAACAAAAAAACGGTATTAACTTTATCGATTATTACCGTTTTAATGTTTGGCTTTGCATTTGCGATGGTGCCACTTTACAGACTGGTTTGTGATGTTACAGGCTGGAACAGTATTTCTACCAATAGTGGAAGAGCGCTTTCTTCAGAATTTGAAAACGCTTCGCCCCCTGATGAGAATACCCGAATGGTACTCGTACAATTTGATGCCACCATTAATGGTAATCTTAATTGGGAGTTCAAACCAAGCGTGACTCAGATGGAAGTGCCAGTTGGTAAAAAAATGACAACCAGTTATTTCGTTAAGAATAATAGCGATGAAGATGTCATCACTCAGTCTATTCCTGGCGTGACACCTTGGCAGGCAACAGAGTACTTAAAAAAAATCGAATGCTTTTGTTTTGAAAATCAAACCGTTCTGGCAGGTGAAACACAAGATATGGGGCTACTATTTGTAGTCGACCCTAACTTACCTGAAGATATCAAAACGGTCACACTATCTTATACAATTATGAATACAGATAGAACAGAAGCGTTGAAAACCAATAAGGACGGTTTACCATCCTTAGAAAACAACACACATGATCACCAACAAGATCATGCCCATCACACACCATCAAAAAGCTAATAATAAAGAGGGTATTATGACCACAGCAAGTTCAGGAAATTATTATGTTCCGCATGGTAGCCAGTGGCCCATCATCGCCGTTCTAGGCATATTCTTAACCGTTTTAGGCCTTGCCTTCTGGGCAAATGATGTTGAAATTGGAGCTTACTTTATTACTACCGGCCTTGGCATTACGGCTTACTTATTTTTTGGTTGGTTCAGTGATGTAATTAATGAAAGCATGAGTGGCAAGTATAGCCATCAAGTAGATACATCTTTCAGACAAAGTATGATCTGGTTTATCACCTCTGAAGTATTCTTCTTTATCGTTCTTTTCGGTACCTTGTATTATGTCCGGGCTATTTCACTTCCTTGGTTAGGGGGTGAAGGTCATTTAGGGAGTTCAAATCTTTTGTGGGATGGTTTTAAAGCTAGCTGGCCGCTTCTAACAACACCCGATGCCGGAGCCACATACACCCAGACAAAAGAAGCAATGGGCGCAGGCGGCCTTCCGCTTTACAACACCATTATTTTATTATCCAGTGGTGTGACCTTAACATGGGCCCATCATGCCCTAAAAAAAGGCCATAGAAATCAACTTATCATTGGTCTGGCCATGACGGTCTCACTTGGCTTATTATTCTTTGCACTTCAAGCTTATGAATATAGCCACGCCTATCAAGAAATGAATTTAACACTTAATTCCGGCATCTATGGTTCAACATTTTATATGCTGACAGGTTTTCATGGCTTTCATGTCACCATTGGCACAATTATGCTCATTGCCATATTGGTAAGATGTATAAAGGGTCATTTTACTGAAGAGAATCACTTTGCATTCGAGGCGGTCGCTTGGTACTGGCACTTTGTTGACGTGGTATGGTTAGGGCTTTATTTCTTTGTATATTGGTTATAAGAAATCAAATGAAGAAAGTGCTTGGTTAGCACTTTCTTCATTTTTCATCTCCAGATTAATACTGGTTTGGCGTGATAAACCCCATGTAATAACCTGCGATCAATAACACTAATAAGGAAATAGAAAGACTAATCCTTAAAGTAAGCGCTGTGAGTACTCGAGTATGTTGATTATCATCTTTACCCAAAAAAAATGCGCCTGCTCCCAGACTTATTAAAACCAAAATCAAATTAATAATGACAACAATCTTATAGATGCTCATAGGAATCTCGTTTATTTATTGTTATAACGAATAACGTAAATGCTTTTAAAATGCATGAAATAAGTTTAAGAGAAATTCATTCACATAAACAGCACTAATAAAAAATTCTAAGAACCTATTATGTCGTATCAGTTCAAACCCTCTCTATTAGTCAGTAGTTTTTTTCTTATTTTAATCATTGGCCTTATTGGCTTAGGAGCATGGCAGTTAAATCGGGCAGATGAAAAACAATCACTTCAAACACTGATTGATCAACGAAGTAGCTTGGAACCTCTTTCATTAAACATGCCTTTTGAAGAATTTGCCCCTTACCAAATCGTCAGAGCAACAGGCCAATACAAATCGAAAGACTCCATCCTGCTCGACAACATCGTTTACCAGGGTAAAGCGGGGTATTACCTAATTACGCCCTTTGAAATTTTGGCTTCTCGCGCTGTTATCCTGGTAAACCGAGGGTGGCTGCCTCAAGGAAAAACACGTGAAGACCTGCCTGAATTTAAAACACCCAAGGATGTTATCACCATCGAAGGCCACTTAAATCACCCAAGGTCAAAGCCTGTACTGCTCGGTAATATTAGTAACCCAATATCAGCTACTCCGCCGCTTTGGTATTACATGGATCAAAATTTCTTTTCGCAGATTAATGGTTATCCTATTCTACCGCTGGTACTCAAATTAAATGCGAAAGGCCAAACAAGCACTTATACATCAAGCCCTATCCCAAGTGATGAAACTGAACCCGCCTTAATTCAAGACTGGCCCAGCTACGACTCTAAATCCGGAATGCATATTGGCTATGCCATTCAATGGTTTGTTTTCGCGCTCTTTGGCTTAGTAGCCTATGCCGGGCTAAGTGTTAAAAAAATTAAAAAGGATTGAACATGACAAATAAAGCATCAGAATCTGAACAAACCACTGAAGATCAAAAAAAGAAAGGCTTAAACCCTTTATTAATTATGCTCATCGTATTTGGTTTACCCTATGCACTTGCATGGTATTTTTTGTATGGCGGCAACCCAACTGATTTTGAAGCTCCAAGCAACAGCGGTGAAATTATTTCACCTATGATTGCCTTACCGGCTTATTCACTCGAGTTAATGGATGGCAAACTCATCACCTCAGAATCATTATCAAATAACTGGTCAGTATTTACTGTTTCAAAAAAGTGTGGGGAAGCCTGTAAAAGAACCCTTCTGGTTATTCGGCAAGCACGCAAAGCAATGGCCGTAGACCGGGATGTTATTAAGCCCATTCTTTTATTGGAAGATGATCAGGCGCTTAAAGGACTCGATATTGATCTAGCAAAAGACTTTAATACTTTGCATATTGCAACGAGCCAAAGTTCAAAAGACTCAGGCCTTCTTAATATTTTCAGCTCAAGTGTTCCAGAATTAGAAAATAGCATTTTTATGGTCGATCCTTTCGGAAACTTTATGATGGCCTACCCTGCTGACACAGAACAACTAGGCCTGCTCGACGACATGAAACGCTTATTAAAAGTAAACCCGGTTCATCGTTAGCCAACTATCTTGAAAAACACCGCTAATTAGAGAACAACCATGACAAACACACTCTTTTATCGCCTATCGCTGGCTGCGACGCTCTTAGCACTTTGCGTGATCGTACTTGGCGCCTATGTCAGGCTGTCTGATGCTGGCCTAGGCTGCCCGGATTGGCCAGGGTGTTATGGCCAAATCCTTGCACCTACTGCAGAACATGAGGTACATCAAGCGAACCAAGCCTATCCAGATCGCCCTGTAGAAAGCCATAAAGCATGGAAAGAAATGGCCCACCGATACCTTGCATCGACTTTAGGTTTTATTATTCTTATTCTCGCATTCTTAGCCATCAAAAATAGGCATGCACCGAATCAAGCACTCATTCTTCCCTTAGTATTAGTTGTAGTTGTTTGTTTTCAAGGCGCCTTAGGTATGTGGACTGTCACCCTTTTGCTAAAACCCGCGATCGTGACGCTTCACCTATTAGGTGGCATGCTCACCCTAGCCTTGCTAACGTGGCTCACAATAAGCCAAAAATACCCAGACAATAAACGAATAAGCACTGTTGCCCTACGCAATAACTGGGCAATATTTGCACTGGTAGTTTTATGTTTTCAAATTACCTTAGGTGGCTGGACGAGCACTAACTATGTTGCCCTGCATTGTTACGACTTACCCACCTGCCAAGGTGAATGGCTTCCACCAACAGACTTTAAAGAAGGCTTTAAAATCTGGCGAGAAGTGGGCATTGACTACGAGGGCGGTGTGTTATCCGTTGAAGCAGGTACAGCAGTTCATTTAACCCATCGAATAGGTGCAGTGATTACCCTAATAATTGTTGGTTTACTTGGTTTTTTATTATTTCGAGAAAGAAACGACTTATTAAAACGCTTATCAGTCATACTGGTTATTTTGTTAGCGACACAAATCACACTAGGCATATTAAACATTATTTTAGTTCTTCCTTTAGTGATTGCAGTTGCTCATAATGGAGTCGCTGCTTTACTCTTAGTCACTTTGGTTTGTATTAACCGCATACTGATAACTAAGAAAAGCCAAATAAAATAGTTATCAATTAGCAGAACAGCAGCTCAATATAAAAACAATAAAAAATGAACCTCAAAAAGCTACACCTGAATTAATTAAAAATAACAAGAGATACATTATGGCTATTACCACAATCGCACTAGAGACACCGTCGCTTTGGCGTCAATATTTAGAATTATGTAAACCTAAAGTGGTCTTGTTGATTGTTTTTACCTCACTGGTCGGAATGATACTTTCGTCACCCACGCTAATTTCTTTAGAGCTTATTTTCTTTGCAAACTTAGGCATTGGTTTAGCTGCTGCGTCTGGCGCAGCCATCAATCACTGGGTTGATCAGAAAATCGATGCCGAGATGGAAAGAACACATAATCGCCCCCTACCAACGGGCGGTATTAGCTCGGTATCAGCAATATCTTTTGCCTTGATACTCTGCGTGCTCTCGATGGTTATATTGTTAGCAACAACCAACCCACTAACGGCTTTACTCACCTTTATTAGCATTATCGGTTATGCCGTTATTTATACGATGTTTTTAAAGCGTTGGACACCACAAAATATTGTTTGGGGTGGCGCTGCCGGTGCGGCTCCACCACTTTTAGGCTGGGCTGCCGTAACAGGTGAAGTAAACACAGAAGCTTTACTGCTTTTTCTGATTATCTTCATCTGGACACCACCACACTTTTGGGCCCTAGCTATTCGCCGTCGTGATGATTATGCAAAGGTCAATGTACCCATGTTACCCGTAACCCATGGCATCCCTTTTACTAAGGTTCAAGTGCTACTTTATACCTTTATGTTGCTTGCAGTCACATTGATTCCTTTTGCTATTCAGATGACCGGCCTTATTTACCTAGCGGGTGCTGTAGCACTCGGTTTAGGCTTTATCTACCACGCATTTAAACTGTATCGCTGTGAAGGTGATGAGCACGCGATGAAAACATTTGGTTATTCCATATTCTACTTAACGGCATTATTTGGATTCTTATTAACAGACCATTACGTTCGAATGATTATTCGAAGCTTCTAAATTAGAAAGTAAGTCAACATAAACCACTAAGAAAATCAGTATATTTTTAGAGGTTTTTCAAATTCACTACGCTTTCTTTATGCAACACTTCCTTTATAATGCCTGCCATTTTATGTGGCAGGTAATTCTCGATGCAAACAGTTCAAATTGATCAATACGATGCGCTTCTCGCTGACAAAAAACAACGTATCGAAACACAATTTTCTCGCTTTGAAACCCCGAACCTTGAGATTTTCTCTAGCCCTGTAGCACACTTTAGACAGCGCGCTGAATTCAAAATATGGCATACAGAAGAACGTTGTTTCCATGCTATGTTCGAGCGTGGTTCAAATAATACGCCCATTGAGATAACAGATTTCCCCATCGCGTCTGAAGCTATTGTAAAACTCATGCCCATATTACTGGCAGAAATTAATCAAAATAACGAACTCAAACGTCGACTCTTTCAGCTTGAATATTTAAGCACCTTATCGGGTGAAGTGTTGGTCACACTCATTTATCACAGAAAAATTGGAGATGAATGGATAGCACAAGCAAAAGCGCTCAAAGAAAAGCTAGGCATTCATGTCATTGGCCGTGCAAAAAAAATGCGTATCCTCCTAGATCAGGATCATGTCATCGAAACACTGAATATCGATGGCAAAGCGTTTCATTACAAGCAGATAGAAGGTGGTTTCACACAGCCTAACGCATACGTAAATCAATATATGCTAAGCTGGGCTAGATCATGTGCAGAAGGAAGCAAAGGTGACCTCCTCGAACTTTATTGTGGCAATGGTAATTTCTCCATTGCATTAGCCGATAAATTTCGTAAGGTCTTCGCAACCGAGATTAGCAAAACATCAGTTAAAGCAGCTTTCGATAATAAAGAAATGAATCAACTCGATAACGTCGATTTTGCACGTGTCAGTGCCGAAGAGTTCACTGCACATATGAGTGGAGAACATCCTCGTCGACGCTTAAAAGATTGTCAGCTAGAAGAGGCTGACTTTCAAACAGTCTTAGTCGACCCTCCCCGGGCAGGCTTAGACGAAGCGAGTTGTGAGATGATTAGCCACTACTCCAGAATCATTTATATCTCATGCAACCCTGACACCCTTGAACAGAATTTGGTGCACTTAAGCAAAACCCACAAGATTGAACGTTTTGCACTGTTTGATCAGTTCCCTTATACCCACCATATTGAATCGGGCGTTTATCTAGTCAATAAATGAAATTAGTAGCAGGAGCAAGGTAAACGATTGCAAATCTGGTGTTGATACATAAGTTATCCTTCAACATCAGCAATTTCACAAGCTGGATTTAGCCTAAATAAAGTTCCCAGTTTCGCCCTAAATTTATTAATTCTGACTGATCAACTTTGCCTATATCTGATACTATTATTGCCGAAACTTCAGGTCTGCTCCACTCACCCTTTTCGCTTCTCGTCATCGAGTCCAAGTTTACTGAACGAACTTGATATAAAACTTGATCATACATAACCTTCGAACGGTGCGAAATACCATAGACGAAGCGACAATAATCTAATTTTAAACTATAGAGACTTTTCTCAGTTTTATTTATCTTTTGAATTAAAACGTTTTTCAAACCGTCGGCATATTCCATACTACATATCCTAATTATTGTTATTGTCTATCCAAATCCGAATATTAAAATCTACCTGAGTATAAAAACTACTCAAAATTGGTTCAAGTATTAAATGTCAGTTTTACAACAAACCTCTCAGAGATTCTGCTAACTGGCCTACCGAAACTGAATGATCAAACACGCGCATCAGCTCACCCTTCGAATCAATTAGATAATAATAGGCACTATGATCAACTACGTATTCGTTGCTTGTTTTATCTGCCGGGGTCACTTTTCTAAAAAAGCCACCATATGATTTAATGATATTTTGTATGTCTTCTACACGCCCTCTTAAAGGAATAATGTTCTGATGAAAAAATGAAACATATTCTTTTAATTTATCAGTCGTATCTCTATCTGGATCTAAGGTAATAAATACAACCGAAACATTCGTAAATTCGTCAGGAGCGCTATTCAATACGTTTCTAATGACAGCCAAACCCACTGGACAAACATCGGGACAATACGTGTAACCAAAATAGAGAATAACAGGCCTACCCTGCAATTGATTGAGCGAGAAAGGCTTCTCATTACTCATTAATTGAAAATCACCGCCTTTCAGATATTGAGACCGTAAATCTTTTTCAAGTGTCGGCTGAGAAAATATAACGACATATAAATAAACAAGAAGAGATAATATAATGACAGTAAACGTAAAGAAAAATCTTTTAAGGTACAAGTCACTCTCCCCCTGAAAGCTGCACATCTGATGCGCCTTGCTCAAAATAAAGTTGAATAACGCCTTCTTTATATTGAAACTCTACAACTAAACGCCAAATCATAGAGCTGTCAATGTGGCAGACAGGAATCAAACCTTTTAATACAGTTAGATCAGGAATATCACTATTATCTTCATTAACAGGTAGTAAAAAATGCTTACCCATATTCATGTCTCGACCTTCGAACCATGCTTTATGAAATTTTAAAGACCCACTTAGGCCCGCAATACTTAAAAATACGGGTTCCATAACAGGCAGAGTTTTAGGTTTAAGATCGAATGTTAAAGTAAGGTCGTCATCGACAAGCACCTTGCAACTGGCTTGAGAAAGATGGCAATCACTTTGAATAACTTTCCTTATATCAGCACTTTCCACACCACCTGGCGCATCGAAGTCTACAAAATAAGGTATGCCCGCCACTAGAAATAGCAGGGAGATTATAATAGCGCTACGCACCATTAACCAAGCTAGAGCTTTGAGAATACATCGCTTCAAAATGATGAAGTATTTGCTCAATACGCATTAAATCTTCATCTAGAATAAGCTTTTCAGACTTTGATAAAAAACAGAATTCAACACCATAATTAAAACGACTATGGTGTTTCTCTTTATAACGCACATAGCCCTGCAAAAATGGCACCACAATCTCAAGATTATCTTTGATAAGCTTTAAAGAAAGAGATACTTCATCACCGATATCATAAGCTTCATCAGTCTGAATACCCATTCCATAACGACTATAGTCAAACGGAACAACGGGTATCCATTCTTTTTTTAAGAGACCACGACGAATAAATACGCGTGACTCTAGCTTTAACCAGCTTTGTCTTGGAAGTCGACGTCTCTCTTTACTCATCGCTACTCATTCAATAATTTAATTTGGTATGTAACTCTTCTACCTTCAACTCGCTTTCCGGCAGTAGAATAAACAGTAGCGGTAGGTGGATCACTTGCTAGATTTCCCATGTTCGCCACGACGATCTGATCAACAGCACTTTCAAGATATACGGTCTTTTCATCTTTAGAAAGTACATCAAAAAACGCATAACCTTTTTTCTTCGCTATTTCTGCACATCGTTTAAGGGCGAAGCCATGAATAATATTCCAATCGGTATTAGCGCTTTCGGTATATTCAACATAAAAAACATCGCTACTCACCTGTGCATCACGATACCCTGAAGGGCCATCTTCAGCAGCATGATACTTGACGGCACAACCACTTAAGAAAAGAAGAAACACATAAATAAAATATTTCTTAAAATAAGATTCCAGTTCCATTTATGTTACTCACTTAAAATTTTGCAGATTATTTGCTTCACTTTCTTTTGAAAGTATACAAGAACAATCCAAGAGCCCCAACTGACCAATGCTTAATTTACTCATTTAATTTGATATAAATTAAGATTAGAGCAAACCTTCGAACTCGTCTAAATTAATATCAATATATAGCTCATCAAGTGTAATCATCAGTGAGCTTATTTCGTTTACGTCTTTAGAAATGCGTATTAAACCTGAATAAAATTGCTCTTCAAGCTTTACCAGAGTTGAGACAACACCTTTTAATAACTTATCTAAGTTCGATGTATAGTACGTTAAGCTGACTACTATTTTATCTTTCATCATTCACACCTCGACATTTAATTTTCTGATCAATAACTAGCGAAAAACTTCCACCTGATCAAAAAAACACACTACTTTTATTAATTAGAGTAAACACACTACATGTGTTTTAAGAAGTATTTAACTAGCGCAACTTTTACCTGCCATATAAGCAGAGTAAAACTAACTATTCCAGAATAGTTGATTGCAGGCACAAAGGCTCAAGATTAGAATAGCCGTCAAACCAAACTTATATAGCCATATAAGTTTTTTAACAAAAACCTACTCAAGTACTGCAGCAAAGAGAAAGGAATAAATCCCTATGTTTTTTAATAATGTGGTATTTGCTGGTGGTGGTAACCGCTGTTTCTGGCAAGCTGGCTTTTGGCAGGCAATCCAGCAAGAATTAGAACATCAGCCTAAAAATATTGCTTCTGTCAGTGCAGGCTCTGCTATTTCGTGTGCATTATTTTCTGGGTGCTTCGATAGCGTTTATGAAACAACCTTAAACGTTATGTCAAATAACAAGAAAAACAGGTATTGGAAAAATCTTTTCACAGCCGAGCCTATTCATCCTCATGGCTCGCTATACCGATATATTATCAATCAATCTATTGATGCTGAGGGTTTAAAAGCCTTACATCAAGGCCCCAAGAATCATATTTTGGTAGCTCATATTCCTTTTTGGCTTGGCCCTAAAAGTGCGACCTTTATTGGCATTTCAGCTTATCAGCTAGAAAAAAAGCTTTTTCACCCAGTCCACCCACGTTTAGGTAAGAAACTAGGTTTTACATCTCAATTTATCACAGTTCAAGAATGCCAAGAGGTAAGTACCTTAAGCGATTTAATATTAAGTTCTTCTTGTACCCCCCCCTTCACCCCTCTTATGTATCAAGCTGGAAAGCCGGTTCTGGATGGCGGCATGATCGATAATATACCGGTTCATGGCATCACCAAATATGCAGGCAATACTCTTGTCTTATGCTCAAGACCTTATAAAAAACTACCTACAATAACCGGAAGGACATATGTGGCTCCCTCCAAACCAATTCCGGTAAAAAGCTGGGACTACACTAACCCCGAAGCAGTTAAAGCAACTTACAAGTTAGGAAAACAAGATGGTTTAAATTTTCTCAGCAAAGCCTCTATTTAGAAAGCACCTTTCAAGGCTGTTTTGCCGTATTTTTAATAAGTAATGAATTTTTATGTGAACATTAAGCGTAAATTCCTATTCTACTTAAGTAAATCTGTGAACCTCTTCCCAATCACTTCTGTTAAATTTTTTTTCGATTTGCAAGACAGATATACTAATCGCACAAGTGGTTAATTTGTTTACTTACAATTTAGGAAGCACCTGCTAATGATAGCCCCACTGAACTTTTTAAAAGTTTCTTGTCTTTTTCTAACGAGTATTGTCTTGCTTGCCTGCAATTCAAGTGGTTCAAATAGCGCCAAAATACCCGATATAAATACCTTTCGCATATATACATTTGATCAAGTCATCTACTCTTTTAATGAGGAAACGGGGATTTCCACAAAAAGAGGTGAATTTGACCTGGGTGAAAATCAATTTATTGAGTTAAATACAGATGAAAGCAAACAGGGTTATGAATACGCTGCTTATATATTCGAAAACACGATATACCTGCTAAACTATGACAAAGCATCCAATGCGAGGACCATTGAATTAGCTGAACTATCTTCCAGCCGAGTAATCTGTGGAATTACCCCTCTCAAAACCGCCAGCCGAGCAAGTTTTGCCGATAATGGCAAGTCAAACAGAAGCACCTTAGACTTACCAATAGTAATGATTGAATATAAAGAAGATGATCAAGATTGTGGTTCAGAATTCAACCCGCGAGATAGATTAGATTTTACATCGGTAATTGAAAATGCTGAAGCTACCAGAGATATTGTAAAGTCTGCCAGCACATCAGACACAGTATTAGGTGGCCACATCATTGACTATGCATCCTATAATAGCTCCTTAACTTTAGTAGATGAAGAAACCGATAAAGGCTCATCAGGTTTCCTAGGTAAAAAGACCAGTAAAACGAATGCAGAAATAGTAGAAACATTAAAATTTAACTTTAAAATAGATGGCGAAAACGACCAATGGGAGAAGGTTTTATCTCCGTCTGCCGGTGTACAAGTAATAAAACAAGTTTCTAATAAACAAGTCCTTATTCAAGAAGGAACAGAAATTTATATATTAAAAACTCCAAAGCTTTTCACTATTAATACTGAAAATAGCAGTACACCTATTCAAGATCAAATAGATGCCATGTTCTCTTCATCCTACCTAACGCTAGAAAATGACGTAGCTATCGAGTCAAATAATTCTCAAAACACTGATACTTTCGTTCTTAAGCAGAACAATGCTCTTTATTTTTATGCCTCTGGAAGCTTCAAGCAAATCCCTACAAATGAAACACCATTAGCACAAAGCGCTACAAAAATTAAGTTTGATTTAACAAGTGACAATACCGCGCTTGTAATTCAAGAAGCTAATAATATTCAAACATTAATCGCCATAGCGCCAGTGACGGGTTTATCTGCAACGATTCTTTCAGCAGAAAAAATAGAATTTTATATTGTAGGTAATGAGTTCTACGTAAACACACTAGAACTTGAACCAGGTACAGGGTGGCAAGCGCACTGGTTTAGAAAGTCTAATAATGGTTTTGCGAAGACGACCTACAATAATAGCCGGCTCCTTTTTATACAAAATTCACAAGAAGAACTAAATTCAATTTACTTACTTGGTTCTGATAATGAAGTATCTGATAGCAACATAATCAAACCGTCTCTTTATAAGTATGATAAGAATCAAAATAATGGCCGAAAAAAAGGAAGAAGCTCAAATAATGGCTCAGTGGATTTCTCATTCGGGCAACTAAATACTGATGTTTCAAACGTTACTGACAGCATTATTGTGAACGATATTTATGGGAAAATAATACTTAATGGTATCAATGAAGATTCAGGTGTAGGTCGCTCAGTTGAAGAGCACTATTACTTTAACCCTTCCCAAGTCATTGCAGATCCAGATATTGACGAACAATCACTGACATTGATTAGACGAATTGTACTTTAACGAAGCGCACTAGGTAACAATAGAGAGATCATTTTGGGAAAACTGACAATGAATGCTAAGTATTTTTTCTTTGCTATAGCTATTATGCCTGCATTTATTAGCGCTCTTTCTGGTTGTTCAAAAACAACCAAAGAAGCCGCCCCCTTACCAGAGATAATCTCAAAAGTTTATTTCCCTTATATAAAAGACAGTGCTCTTTACTCATTTGATCCAGTTTCCGGAGAGTCTGAAAAGCTTGTAGAATCAGAGCTGGACCTATTTTTAGCTCTGGATGTCGATGAAAGTAATCAAGAAACCGATGATGATGACAATATTATATTTTCCAACACTATCGCTGCTGAATATTTTGTCTTTGCCAATAAACAAACGCTTCATATTTATGATCCTTATACTCGACGAGAACACTTAATTTTCTCTTTCAAAGACGATTCCATTTTTGTTGAGGAAGATCAAGGGCTATTCCCTGCGCCAGAAAGCTACATCTGCGACATCCAAAAAGTGGTTACCTTGGATGAAAATGCAAGATTAGGAGAAAAAATTCTTTATAAAGATGAACTTAAGGTTTATGTAAAAACAAGCTTAAACAATGAATGCATTGAAACAAGCCAAAATTACAGCTATTGGCAGATAGATATTCTAGAAAGCCAGGAAGACCCATATACCCTAAGAAGAAAAATGCTTTTAGAACACACCCATAAACACACCCATTTTCACGACCATGATGACCCTAATTACGAACTGGCAGCAGAGCATGACCATCCACATACTTTAAAAGCTGGTGAGAAAGACCCGAATAACAACAACTTACCATTTGATCCAAATAATCATGAACACAGCCATAGCCACACGCATGACTTTATTTACCCAGCCGACCATTTCCATGAATATTTAACAAAAGAAGATGTTGATAATGTTCATGAATCTTTAGTTAATCAACAGATTAACTTTGAAACATATCCAATATTAATCGGTAGAAAAAGCAGCATTAATAGTATCGATGAAGCATTAATGTATTCTGGCAAGCCCATTGTAGATATTAATAATCAGAACTTTGGTTATTTGGGCCTCAATAGTGTAGATAATTCCTATAAATTTTATTCAGTAAATTTAGAGTCTCTAGATAAAAAATTACTATGGGAACTCAAAAGCGATCACTTTCAAAACTTAACGAACACCCCAAAAACGCTATCTACTCTGGAACGTATCACGCCAAAATACAATAGACCGGCCAATTTTGATTATATTAATCAAAATATTTTAATAGAAGCAAATAACAACTTATTCTATTTTACCTTGGCAGAATTATTCGATGACGATGAGGCAGAGGCAAGGGAAAGCAGGCTTATTAGCCCTCTCTTTAATAGCTATGATACATCATCAAATATCAAAAATAGATACACCTACAATCCTGCCAATAAAAATATGACCATTATTGAAGGTTTGAAACTACTCACCATAGAGATTTCAGGTGATGACCCTGGCTTGGTAACCGCCATCAAGGAATTTCAGGAGAATGACTTAACAACAATCGATGCACTAGACTTAAGTGCAAATTTTATGGTTGTTAAAACGTTTACAACCAATAATAAAACTGAGACATCAGTTATTTCATTATTAAGAAACGGCCTAGAGAATCAAACCATTATTCCAAGAAGTGAAATAAATATTTTTATCAATCACTTAGATTCAAATTTAAATGCTTTTTTAAACATTAACGATTTAAGCAACAATACTTTGAGCGCACGTTTTTATAACAATATTTATTCAAATTCACTAGATATACTATATGAAACATTATGGACAGCAGATAGTGTTGATTACCGCAACAACCTACAAACAGAAACAAGCTCACTGCTTAGCTCTGATACCAGTTCAATATCACCTGATACAATCGACTCCCCGAAACTTTACCTATTTAATACCGATGCAACACCAAGGCGTGGAGAAGAGTTTGGAAAGATTCCTCAAGAAGTTAAAGGGACAAATAAAATGGTTGTTTTTAACGATCTTTATGGGGCAATAGAAGTAACGAACATCGATGAGACAATGAGCACTTACTTTTTCAGTAATGAAAAGACGTCTTTCAATTTTAATAACGAATTTAAGATTATGAAAGAGCTTAAATAACACGCCCAATTCCCTCTAACAATCCCCTCTAAATATGCCCAAGTTAGAATATCAAGCCTTTTAATCTACATAGACTCTTGGCACACGCTTACTTACAGACGTTAATAGTTCATAGGATATTGTGCCACTGAGCTGTGCTACTTCACCCACCGCGATCGTTTTCCCCCACAATTCCACCTTATCGCCGATGGCAACATGATCGATTAGAGACACATCGACCGTAATCATATCCATAGAGACTCGCCCAGCCAAGCTAGCAACATGAATCTCGCCATCATGTTTCCCTATGATAGCAACAGGTGTACCATTCGGAGCATGCCTCGGGTACCCATCTGCATAACCCACCGCAACGGTTGCAATTATTGAATCTTTTTCTGCCACCCAGCCTGCCCCATACCCTACAAACTCACCATTTTTAACAGAACGTAAAGAAATAATAGCTGATTCAAAGCTCATAACAGGTTCTAAAGCGATATAATCGCTAGATGATGATTCGCCACTAAAAAGCATAATCCCCGGTCTCACCCAGTCTCTGTGGGATTCAGGGTACATCATAACCCCACCTGAATTGGCGAGCGTTTGCTTTATATGGCTCAACTTATAAGAGCACACTAACTGATCAAACCTTGCCAGTTGATTCAATACGCTCTCTTGGTCCGCTTGGTCACTCATCGCAAAGTGCGTCATGGTTGCATGCAGGATAAGCGGAGAAAGCTGTTCCAGAAGATCAACTAGCTCGGATAATTCAGATTCAACAAAACCTAAACGATGCATGCCAGTATCAAGCTTGATACAAATATTTAGATCAGAAACAATACCTTGCTCGATAGCCTGCCTAATCAGGCTCACCTGCCAAAAACTATGGATCACCCAAATAACATTGTCGCTATGAGCCAAACACTCCAAAGAAAAAGGCCCTTCTAAAACCCACACCTGATTATCCAAGCCTGCTTCGCGTAATATCCTAAGCTCTTCCGGTATTGCGACAGCCAAAGAAGCACCTCCCGCTGCTTGTGCAATTTCAACTAGACCATGCCCATAAGCATCCGCTTTTACAACAATAATTAACTCAGAGTTCGCTATATTTTTTTTTATTGTCGCTATATTTTTTTTAAACGAGCTAAGCCTAATAAGTGCTCTTAAAGGACGAACACAAGGATTAGCCGCGCCTGAAAAATCTGAAAACAAGTCTGTTGATTGCCTCAAAAGTCACTTCCGTAGTCAACATGCGATAAGTCATTAAACTTCGTATACTGCCCCTGAAAAGACAGCTTAATCTTACCAATAGGACCATTACGCTGCTTACCGATGATAATTTCCGCCAAGCCTTTGTCTGGACTTTCTTCGTTATAATACTCGTCACGATAAATAAACATGATGAGATCTGCATCCTGCTCAATAGCGCCCGACTCTCGAAGATCAGAGTTCATTGGACGTTTATCTGTTCGCTGCTCTAGACTCCGGTTAAGCTGAGACAAAGCCACGACAGGACAATTCAGTTCTTTTGCCAAGGCTTTTAAAGATCGTGAGATTTCGGATATTTCAGCCGTTCGACCTTCTGAAGAGCCCGGAATTTGCATTAACTGTAAATAATCTATCATGATCATCCCAAAGTCTTCTTTAATTTCACGTGCTACTCGTCGCGCCCTAGAACGCACTTCAGTGGGGCTAAGACCCGCTGTATCATCAATATATAGCGGTCGATCTTTTAGCATACTTACCGCTGAGGTCAAACGCGGCCAATCATCTTCTTCCAACTTACCACTACGAACACGTGTTTGATTGATCATACCCAGAGAAGAAATCATACGCATTAGTATGGAATCAGCTGGCATTTCCATACTAAATACTAAAACCGGTTTACTCGCCTTTATCAAAACACTCTCTACTAAATTCATAGCAAAGGCAGTTTTACCCATAGAAGGCCTAGCTGCAACAATAACCAAATCTGATGGCTGGAGGCCCGATGTCATTTCATCAAGATCGGTAAAGCCTGTCGTCACACCGGTTATTGTTTCGGTGGAATTAAAAAGTAAATCAATACGTTCAAGTGTTTTTGTCAAAACCGGATTTACGTATTGAGGCCCACCCTCTTGACCTGCCCTGCTTTCAGCAATTTGAAAAACCTTTCTTTCTGCTTCATCCAACAAATCTGAAGTGGTGCGACCTTTGGGGTTAAAAGCGCTATCTGATATATCCCCTGAAACTGAAATCAGGCGACGTAACACAGCTCGCTCATGAACAATTTCCGCATATGCTCTCACATTTGCAGCACTAGGTGTTTTCTCGACAAGAAGACCAAGGTAGGCCATGCTGCCTGCATTTTCTAGTTCGCCATCCCTCTCTAGCTCTTCAGCAACAGTCACGACATCTAACGCAGAACCTGCACTAGCCAGTTTTGCGATAGACTTAAAAATCAACTGATGATTTTGACGATAGAAATCATCCTCAATAACCCTATCACCCACCACATCCCATTTACTGTTATCCAGCATCAAGCCGCCTAAAATAGACTGTTCTGCTTCTATTGAATGAGGGGGGACTTTTAATTTTTGAGTTTCTTGATCAATGGCAGCCAACACACTTCCCCATAGAGATATGTAAAGATTATAGCTAGAAACGAATACGGCCCGAGAATATACAAAATATTTTCAGGCCGTAAAAGTAACATTAAGATAGTGTCGTGATTTCACTAAAGCAGATGATGATTTTCTAAAAAATTACTCTGCTACAACTATAAGTTTAATAGTTGCTTTAACTTCACTATGAAGCTGAACGGTAATATCAAATTCACCAACTGTACGAATGCTTCCTTCTGGAAGGCGAACTTCAGATTTAACTACTTCGACACCTGCTGCAGAAACCGCACCAGCAATATCTTTCACACCAATTGAACCAAATAATTTACCTTCGTCACCCGCTTTAGAAACAATAGTAACTTCTTTTTCGTTCAACTGTTCAGCGCGCGCTTCTGCAGTCGCTAATTTCTCTGCTGCTGCTTTTTCAAGCTCTGCTCGTTTTGCTTCAAACTCTGCAACATTCGCATCATTCGCAGGAACAGCTTTTCCTAAAGGGATTAAAAAGTTACGACCGTAACCTGCCTTAACAGCTACTTTATCCCCAAGACTACCTAATTTACCCACTTTCTCGAGTAGAATAACGTCCATCTCGCGATCCTCAATTCAAATATTCTTGATTTTTCAGCATTAAAACACAACATCGTGTTTTAACTACCCTTTAAAAGCTAGACAAAGTACCTATTCTAGCTCTGACTTAATTTTCTGAGTATAAAAAGCTTAATTAATTTTTATTAGATCCAACAAATCTAGACCTAAAATCAACCACACTATCGATAGCTGCTATTATCGCGACAAAAAATAATACTGTCGGAAAAAGCAAAAAAATCGAAAAGTAAAAACCAATTAACCAATGTACTGTCATTTTTTTCTTAGCAACCAGACTATGTACTAACGCAATACCACTAAATATCAGGGTAACTGCAAATACAAAAACAACAACTGTTGCACTCAAACCTACCATTGAAGCTAACACTAAAAGTAATAGCCCAATCAATAATAGATAAGGTGGAATCCTAATCTGATAAAACTCATCCTGCCATCCACCCGGGTTAAATAACTTTGCCTGCCAAGACCTCGCTAAACAGATAGATCCAATTGCGATCCCATAAAAAGAAGACGCAAAGCCTGCAACTATCAGTGATTTAAACTCTTGCTGCATCTCACCGTTGTATATTTGGTCAGACTGTTTTGCTAATTCTTTAAAAAACTCATCAGCAAAACTCATCAACAATTCAATCACAACAGGCATAATATATGGCGCTAGCCAGCCTAACATCAGGCTAATAGCACCGCCTACAACCAAAGTGTATTGCCAAGACCCCGTTAACCTTAAAACATTCGCTATCACAAATGACAGCATAAGCACAATTAACGGGCCAGGATCCTGCACACTTAACAACCAAACCATTGCAGGTAAAGCTGTCCAGAAAAAAACCATTGCACCCTGATTAAAGCCTTTTCGCAGGGTAATTAACGCAACCACTGCGGCACTAAACCAAAACATCATAGGAACAAGCATTGCAATGCAAGCTATAAGAATGGCTTGTGTCGGCCCACGCATGGCAACTTTTGCTAATTCATGCATCAGGACATCTCTTATTACTCAAAACCAAATTAGTATGAATACTAATTTTTACACTTAAAAAAACATCATTACTGGTAATCATACCAACAGACAATTATTCGTGATGATTGTCTGTATAAGGCAAGATAGCCAAATAACGAGCGCGTTTGATAGCAGTCGCTAACTGACGCTGATACTTGGCTTTAGTACCCGTAATACGGCTAGGTACAATTTTGCCTGTTTCAGTGATGTAACCTTTAAGGGTTTCTAAATCTTTATAGTCGATTTGCTTAACGCCTTCAGAAGTGAAGCGGCAAAATTTACGACGGCGAAAAAAACGTGACATATATTTCTCCTAATTGAAATTAAGCTTCAGTTTCTGATTCATCTGCACTAGCTGAATCGGCTGAATTATCTTCTGCATCTGTTTCATTCTGTTCATCGTATGAACTTTCAGCTGGGCGCTTAGGTGCAGAACGACGATCATCACGAGACTGAGATGCTTTAATTGGAGACTCTTCTGTAATCGCGTCTTTTTGACGAATAACTAAATCACGAATGATTGCATCGTTAAAACGGAAGTTATGAGCAAGTTCTTCCAAAACCTCACCATTACATTCGATATTCATCAAAATATAGTGAGCTTTATGAATTTTGTTAATTGGGTAAGCTAGATGACGACGACCCCAGTCTTCTAAACGATGAACTTGTCCACCACTATCTTTGATTAGACCAGTATATCGTTCAACCATTCCTGGAACCTGTTCACTTTGATCAGGGTGCACCAGAAAGACGATTTCGTAATGACGCATATATTCTCCCTATGGGTTATAGCCTTTTAATTACGTTGTTAAAAAGCAAGGAGTGAAAAGTAAACGAGAAAATATATCTAAAACTAGACATTACAATTCTCGCGATTTTTTAGAGCGCGAAATTTTAGTGTTATTCAAGAAAAGATGCAAGAAAAACATAGTGC
>CAXBDA010000029.1:0-41358 GCA_963974595.1 uncultured Oleiphilus sp.
AAAACAAATTAATCAGGATTATCATGCCGTTATGATTCCGAGTGAGCCATTGTTAGGCTCTAAAGGTATTACTCTTGCGTTAGCTGATGGCATTAGTAGTAGTACAGTTAGTCAAATCGCAAGTGCCACGGCTATTAATGGATTTATTCAAGACTATTACAGTACTTCAGATGCCTGGTCTGTGAAAACCTCGGCACAGCGCGTATTAAAGGCGACAAACTCTTGGTTGTACGCACAAACACAAAATAGCCCATATCGCTTCAATAAAGACAAAGGTTTTATCTGTACCTTTAGCGCCATTATTTTTAAATCAAATACTGCTCATTTATTTCATAGCGGTGATTCTCGAATATATCGTGTTGTTGATCATAATCTTGAGCAACTAACGACTGACCATAGACGTGTTGTGGATGCTGAAACAAGCTATTTAAGTCGCGCTTTAGGTATTCACGACACCTTGGAAGTTGATTACAAGGCGACACAGATAACTATTGGCGACACATTTATTCTTGCAACGGACGGTGTCTATGAGTTTCTAAGCGCAAAGCATATTGCTGATGTGGCGAAAGAAAGTCGTGACTTGGATGAAGCTGCCCAGCGTCTTGTTAAAGAAGCTTTTGAAGCGGGTTCTGATGATAATTTAACGATTCAAATTGCTAAGGTAAATAGTTTGCCTAGCCAGCATATTGCCGAAATTCAACAAATGGTGCATCAATTGCCTGTTGCGCCTCAGCTTTTTGCACGTATGGTGTTTGATGGCTTTACCATTATTCGTGATATCTACATTAGCAGCCGGAGCCATGTTTTTTTAGCGGAAGATAATGACTCAAAAGAAAAGGTAGTGTTAAAAACACCCTCTGCCGAAATGCGTAATAATCAGGTTTATCTTGAAAGCTTTTTAATGGAAGACTGGATTGCCAAGCGAGTTAACAATGCCCATGTTCTTAAAGCTATTGAGCCGACACGAAAACGAAATTACTTATATATCGTAACAGAGTACATTGAAGGCCAGACCCTGGCGCAATGGATGGCAGATAACCCGTCACCTGGTATTGATTCAGTTCGAATTATCATAGAGCAGATCGCCAAAGGTTTGCAGGCATTTCATCGGCAGGAAATGGTGCATCAGGATCTTAGGCCAAATAATATTATGATAGACACAGACGGCACCGTTAAAATTATTGACTTTGGTGCAGCTAAAGTCGCGGGTGTTTCTGAAGTGTTTGATCTGAATAAGGGGATTGTAGGTACTGCACAGTTTACAGCGCCTGAATATTTTATTGGCGAGTCAGGAACCGCTCAATCAGATTTATTTTCCTTAGGCGTCATCGCCTATAAAATGCTGTCGGGTGATTTGCCCTATGGCAACGCGATCTCAAGAACGACTAATCGACGATCACAGGGGCGTTTACGGTATCGGCCTCTTCGTACTGAAAACAACGGGATACCAGAATGGATAGATTATGCGATTAGCAAAGCAAGCAGTATTGATCCTTTGAAACGTTATACGGAAGTCTCCGAGTTTATCTATGAGCTCAAAAACCCAAGTAAAGTTTATCAGAATAAGACTAAACCACCTTTAATGGAAAGAAACCCGGTTTTGTTTTGGCAATGTGTGTGTATTGTTTTATTCGGTGTGATTGTTTTTCAGAATGTGTAGGGGCAGATCCACGTGTCTGCCCAGTGCCTAAAATGCCGTGTGTTGTAAATGACCAATAAAACTTTCCTCAAGTCTTTCGTCCTTATATGGCATTTTCTTTACCTAGGGCGAACACGTGGGTTCGCCCTTACAGACATAGATTCGAAATGATTTGATATTTAGTCGTTAAAAATGAAAAAACCATTACCAAGTTTTATAAGGTAAAAATTTACCATTTAAAGTGAGGATAACGCGGTCACCATTCGGATTTTCTTCTTTCTCTACATCCATGCTGAAATCGATGGCGCTCATGATGCCGTCACCGAATTTTTCCTGAATGACTTCTTTCAAAGTATCACCGTACACACCGACAACTTCATATAAACGATAAATTAATGGGTCTTGCGGGATAGACTTCTCCCAAGTTTTAGTCGGGTATTCCATCATTGCAGGTTTTGCTTCTGCTGGTAAATCAAGCATAGCGCAGACTTTATCAGCAACCTCTTCAGGCATACTGTTCATGCCCAAACAGGCAGAGGTCACCCAAACTGTTCCCATTTCAAGTTCGTTTGCAATGCCTTCCCAGGTAAGGCTTTTTGCTTTTTTTGCCAATACGATTGCTTCTACCACGTCCTCTTTTTTCATGAGTCATCTCCTGAATAGTCGGTTTTTTACTAGGCTAAGTACAAAGGTCCCATACAGGCTTGGTTAAGCAGTTACTATGCCACTTTGTTTGTGTTTTATATAAGGCTTTATATATCAAATGGATAGTAGAATTTATGGTGTGGTTGTTTATGGTTGGTAGGGTATTACGAGCAAAATATATGCATTTTTATTTATTAAGTTCTTTAATGGTGCGCTTATGGTTAAAATCGAGGAAGCGTAAAGATAAGGCAATAAAAACATTATGAGCACCAATGGCCAGAATCAGCTCAGGGGGCGATAAGCTAACCCAGTAAGCTCATTTCAGATAATACCTCCTGAGAGATGGCTTTATTGCGGCCTTGTGATTTTGCCAGATATAAACAACGGTCTGCACGGCCAATCAGCTTTTCAGGATTATCTGTCGCAGTTTTGCATGAAACCCCCATCGATAAAGTTAAACGACCTAACTGCTCATTGTTAGAACTGTCGTAAAGCTTTTGCTTGGATAGATAAGAACGTATGTTATTGGCAACGCATAAGGCATTTTCAAGAGGCGTGTCAGGCAGAATCACCACAAACTCTTCGCCACCAAAGCGGGCTAAATAGTCTTGGCCACGAATGTTTTTTCCAATTAAAGACGCCACAAATTTGAGCACTTTATCGCCGGCTAAGTGGCCGTAGGTATCATTCAAACGCTTAAAATGGTCAATATCGATCATAATAATCGATAGTTTTTTCTGTTTATCCGCTAAGGCTTCAGAAAGTTTTTGATTAAAGGCGCGCCGGTTATAAATCCCCGTTAGAGCGTCGGTATTAGCATCGATAGCCACACGCTTAAGTCGCTTGTCCAAGTCTTCAACTTCCTGCGACATTTCTTTGATTTTAGTGCGAAAAGCTTCGTTCTCTTTATTGCGAAGATGTGCTTCTGACACTAACTTCGCTATTAAACTTTCTAGGTCGGAAAGCTGCGCAATGCTAGTGACTTGGTTGGTCAGTTTCCCAAGCGATTCACTATAACCATTTAAACCTTGGTCTTCTCTTTGAATTTGGGCTAATAAGTTATCGATGACGCTTTTTACGCTGGCATTTAATTGATGAATAGAGAGTTGAGGGCGTTTAGCGATAAAGATTTCATACAGGTTATCGTTAACGGTTTGTGTGAACTCGCGACCTTCAGCTTTGAGTGAATCAATTTTCTTTACCAGTGAGGCATTTTTTCCAGTGGTGTATTCATACCAGACGGCATAATTTTCTGGCGTGGTTGGAATCTTGAGTTGAGCCATCTCGGGTAAGACCATTTTTAGATACTTAATGGCTTGTGAGTAGTCGTCGTAGTGAATTGCAGAACCCATGGGCTTACCTAAATGAATGATTTTAAAAAGCCTGACGTTGCGACTACAGTCTCAGGTGCCGGAATTATAACGTGTTTAAAAATCACAAATGTGAGTCGTGTCACATAAAAAATTGGTTTGAAAAGGGTGGATATATGCGCTGCCTGTCAAATATATCGTTATATCTTGGTGTTTTTTACGACAATAAAATGTCTTTTTTACTTAAAGTGACGCTGTCATGAATGTTTTACTTGTTTTTCACAATGTTTAACAATTTATATATGTATTTTAATAACTAAAAGATATAAAAAGGCATCTAATGTAATTTATTGTTAACAAAGTGTAACATTATATAAATGATTTTAAGAGGTGACCGACGTGATTGAAAACGGTGATTTAATCTTAAATTACCTTGATCGATTAGGAATAGAGTATGTGTTTGGTGTACCCGGTGGCAGCATCGAACCCTTATACAATGCTTTAGCGAGAAGTGAGCGGAACGGAGGCCCCAAGGCAATTTTAGCAAGGCACGAAGCAGGTGCTGCATTTATGGCAGATGGCTATGCGCGTGCAACAGGTAAAATAGGGGTCTGTTGTTCAACCTCGGGCCCAGGTGCAACCAATCTGATTACAGGGGTGGCAAATGCCTATGCAGACAGCATTCCTTTATTGGTGATAAGCGCACAACCCGCTATAGATAAGTTTGGCTTAGGTGCCTTTCAAGAAGGTTCGTGTACCGGTATTAACACCGTGGCTATGTTTGAATTGTGTACACGCTACAACACCTTAGTGTCGCATTCTGCCCAAATCGAAACTAAATTGCTGCAAGCGATTAGCTATACCAAGAGTAATCGCCCTGGCCCAGCCCATTTGAGTATTCCGCTTGATATTATGCGCGCCAAAGTTGAGCCTAGGTATGGCGAACAGCATCTAAGGGCGTTTATTAACCACGAAGTTGTTACCAGTAGCCAAGGTTTAGACCTGCTACTCAAATACTTAACGGACGCAAAAAAAGTGACTTTTGTGGTGGGCGAAGGCTGTGCTGGTGCCATTAAACAGTTGCTTGAATTAGCAGAGCAGCAAAACTGGCTAATGGTGACCACGCCAATGGCGAAAGGTCTTATCTCAGACTTTCACCCTTTATATAGAGGCGTGTTTGGTTTAGGCGGCCATGAAAGTGCCCGAGATGCCCTGCTGCCAGAAAATGCAGACTACGTTGTAGTGGTTGGCACCGCTTTAGACGAAATCACCACGGGTGGGTGGGATACCGAAGCGGTACTGTCAAACCGGATGATCCATATTTCCCAAAACTCAGAGCATTTAAGCCGTTCTATCTTAGCGAAAGCCTGTATTTTAGGTTCGCCAAAACTGCTTTTAGAGCAACTATTTAATTGGATTCCTAAATCTGAAAAAAGCCAAAACGTTGAATACCTGTCAGGAAACGACGGTTTTCCAAAGTATGTGAAATACCGAGATAAAGAGGTGTGCTTTCAAGATACTTCACCGGTTAAACCACAAGCACTTTATTGGACTTTATCGCAGATATGCCCGCCAAATACCTATGTGTTAATGGATACCGGTAATAGCTTCCTTTGGGGAATCCACTATTGGCAAACCCATAATAAAGCCGGCAGTGCAGAAAATTTATTTCATATTGGGATGGGTTTTGCCTCGATGGGTTGGGCAATTGGCGCCTCTATTGGCATGGCCTTAGGCAACAAATCCCCAGTGATTTGTTTCACTGGCGATGGCAGTGTTTTGATGAACGGCCAAGAAATGACGGTGGCCAAAGAGCATAACCTGAATGTTTTATTCGTGATCTTAAATGATTCCTCATTAGGTATGATCAAACACGGCCAACAACTAGGTGGAGCAGAGGATATAGGTAACGAGCTGCCGAAGGTCGATTTTGCCGCCATGGCTCATGCAATGGGGCTACAGGGCCATCGTATCAATAAACTATCCGACTTAGATGATATTGGTATCGATGAGATCTTCAAGCAACAAGGTCCGTGTGTACTGGATGTAGTGATCGATGCCAATGAAGTGCCGCCAATGGGCAGTCGAATGAAAGTATTAGCGGGTGGTGGCGGTGCTGCTGAAGGAGATCAAACATGAGTAAGCAACAGGTTTATCATTCAAGCTTTTGGGAAGAAGTGGCCGAAGACGACAACCCCTTTGCCACCCAAGAAGCCTATTGCCATGGTTATAACGTTTATGAAGATATTCTGCAAAAGGCAACGTGGTTTGAATATCTCTATGTGATGTTTAAAGGTGAAAAGCCTACAGAGGCACAAGCCAAGTTGTTAGAAAAATTAGCGATAGCCTTGGCTAATCCTGGGCCACGGGAAGCCAGTGTGCGTGCCGCGATGAATGGTGGGGTAAGTAAAGCGGCTCATGCTTCTTCGCTCATGGCAGCGCTTGCTGTCGGTGCAGGGCAATATGGTGGTAGTCATGAGGTCTATATTGTTCATGGTTTATTGTCTAAGTGTGGTTGTGATCTGGAAACTTGGCGTGAAGAGTTATTGAGGCCTTCTGATAAAAGCTTTGCTGATATTTGGTTACCTATGGAACATGTGCCTGGATTTGACCCTAATGGTGAAAAAACACCAACAGTCTTGTTAAATATATTGGATGAGTTGGTAAAGATTGAATTAGGACATGCTCAGCTAACTTGGCTTAAAGAGAATAGAGACGAGTTAGAGTTAATAGTGGGCTATCCAATGAGTATAACATTGATTGCGGCGACGACACTTTATGCATTGGGTTTTGATGAGCATCAGGCATCCATGTTATTTCTTATTTTAAGGTTGCCGGGTGCAGCGGTTCATGCTTTAGAGCAAAGAGATGTTGGTTGGAAGCGTTTTCCTTTTTATTCAGAGTCTATTCAATTGATGAACGATCCAGGTGATAAAGGGCTACCAGTTGTTGAGGGCTTAAACCTATGAGTAATAAATTATTATTGAAGAGTGAAGATAAGCTTGAAACAAATATGGGTAAAGCGTTTTTAAAAGAGCGTGTCGTGATGAGGGGCAAAGATTTGCATCATGACTTGGCAGATATGGATTGGTTCGCTACTCACTTATTTAGTATCACTGGAAGACGGTTTTCAGCTAATCAATTAGAACTTCTTAACTACATTTGGTCTTCAACGGGTTATCCCGATGCGAGCATTTGGCCAAATAATACCGCAGCTCTAGCGGGTTCAGTTCGAAGTACTGCTTCATTAGCGATGGCAGCAGGTTTGATTAACTCAGAAGCCACACTTTTTGGTGGGCGTCCTTTAAAGAGGACGCAGGACTTTTTCTTACGAGCACGAAAAATGCGTACGGAAGGTATAAGTGTTAAAGATATCGTCGAAGGTGAGATTAAAGAGCGTGGTGTGATTTTTGGTTATGGTCGGCCTTTAGCGAGTATTGATGAGCGAGTGCCGCATACGTTATTGAAAGTCAGAGAGCTGGGGTTTGGTGAGGGTGAGTGTGTCAGAATGTCGCTTGAGATTAATGACTATTTGATAGAAACACGGAAAATAGCTATGAATATCGTTGCTCTAGATGGCGCTGTTGGAGCAGATTTCGGCTTTACGCCTGAAGAGTTTCATTTATATATGAACTTGTGTTTCTACTCTGGTCAACCACCTTGCTACTTAGATGCAGTAGAAAAGCCAGAAGGCAGTTTTTTTCCTATTCGTTGTGAAAGTATTTCATATTCGGGTAAAGGAAGGCGATCTTGGTAAGGGCTTAGGCTAAGAGTATATCATTATACTCTTAGCCGTTTTTTTAGAATTGATAAGCGAGTTCGCCATATATATTTCGACCTGCCATTGGGTAGTCTCCGGGTACATTTATCCCAGGTGACAGGCTAGGTTCTAGAATACCTTCATCGAATAAATTTCTAATTGATACTGAAATATCTAAGTCTTTTACAACATTGAACTGTCTTAAGGTTAAATCAACCGTTGTATAATATGGTACAGACTTTGTACGAACATCCGAGGGGGCTCGTTTTTGGCTGCCTACCCAGTTCAGCTGAGGTGAAATTAGCCATTTATCATCAACTCTCCATTCTGAGCGAAGGTATATTTGATGGTTGGGTGTTTCACCTAGATCATCATTGCTTTCTTTTTCTTTAGTTTTTTGAAACGCATAATTTGCTAATACTCTTAGTTGTTTAGATGCCTCATAATCGAATTCAAGTTCTAAGCCATTCCCCTTAATATCACTTGTGTTCTGCCACTGTTTAGCGCCACCACCGATATCAGCAAGAGAAATTAGACCATCGACTTCATAATGAAAAATATTCACAGAATATCTCAGTTTTGAAGAAACTTGTTGTGATAGAGCTAACTCATAGGTATCAATTTTCTCAGGGTCAAGATTTTTATCACCTAAATTGACGGGGTTGCTGATAACAAAAAGTTCATTAATTGTGGGGGCCCTAAAGGCGCGACCATAAAGTAATTTGGTTGTTATGCTATCTGTTGTGGCCCAGACGAGCGCTAATCTAGGGTTTAAGGTATCCCCAAAATCAGAATAATCATCATAACGAACGCCTGAAGTGAATGCCCAGTTGTCTGCAAATAACCACTCATCTTGAATATATAGAGATGTATTGGTTCTTTGTTTTTCCGGTAGGAAAACCTCTGCTGTATCAGCAACTTCTTCAAGCCCGCCTGGCCGAGGACTTAAATCGGCAAAAAAGTTCTTTTGCTCTGTTGTCTCATAGATATCACCCCAGAAATAACCAGCGCCGAATCTGATAATGTGTTTATCTAAACCATTAAATTCGGCATCGATATTAAATCGAGCTTGTTCTTCTCTAAACTCAGGGTTACCAATTACGCCATTCGGGAACGCAGGCTCTGAAGGTGGTGTGCCAAGAGGGTAAAATGCATTGGTTCCAGCAGGAAATAAGATATTATCTTTTTCTGTTTGCTGATCATTATAATAGTAACTAGTGGTCGTTTTGATGTTTAAGTTTTCTACTAAGTTATTAAAGTTATAACTGAAATCGACATTCACTCTATCACTTGAAAACTCAGATGAAGGGCTTAATGCTTCTGCGATACCTGCACCTGCTTCAACCTTATCCCGACCTTGGTAGCCTAAGTGAAAGACCCAGTCTTTTTGGCTTAGTTCCAAGCGCATATCTATCATTTGCTTGCCCATATTTGTTTCGCCTGGGGCAAGTGAGGCAGTGGTTCCAGTGATTGAGTCAAAGAAAGTTTGAGAATCGGCATTGATTGGTTCTTTGAAACCATCAGTTTCGGTATATTCTAGCGTAAAGCCTATGTCGATAGGGGTGTTTCGATTGCCATAGGAAAGCCAAGCGCTTTTTGTATTGAAACTTCCAGAACTGAATCCGGCTTCGCCTTTAGGAATGTCATTAGCTGATTTCGTCGTAATGTTTATTACGCCAGCAAATGCATCTGCACCGTATAGAGCAGAGCCTGGGCCTCGAATGACTTCGATTTGTTTAATAGCTTTAATCGGCATACCTGCCCAGACAAGCGAAGGTGTTCCTAGGTAAAGTGATGAAATGGGTATGCCGTTGATTAAAATAAGTGTTTGAGCGCCATACGCTGAAGTGATGCCGCGAATATTATATTTAGGAGTGTAATCAATCGGGTTTCTGCTGATATGCATACCCGGTACAGTTTCTAATACCTCTTCAATATCGCGTGCCCCCATGGCAATAATGTCATCTTCTGTTATCACCGTGGCCACGGCCGCTGCTTTATCTAATGGGGTAGCGGTTCCGCTTGCTAAGGTAGTAACACGAATTTGGCCTAACTCTTCGAGTGACATGTCCCATAAGGAATCATTTTCAGCCAAGGCAATGTTCGCTTGCAACAGGCTGGCAAGTATAAAAGGTGTCGTTAGGTTTATTTTATGAGTGAGTATTATTTTTTTTATGTTCACGAAATTCTCCAGGGTAAGGAGCGATTTTCTGCTAATTTTTTATGTTTTTATTCGGCTTTTTTATTATTTGTTTTAAGTATAGACAGAAATGGAAACGTGTCATTTTTTATCTAAGAGTTGCTCGTTGTTTTTTTGGTGTTGTGTATGGTTTTCTGTAGGGGCAGACCCGTGTGTCTGCCCTTGTATCATGGGTGTTGTTTCATCAGGGCGCACACGCAGGTGCGCCCCTACGGGTTGGTCGAATGGCGTTGTGTTTGGGTTGGTATTTACCTAAGCGGCCCGGGTCTTTCTATACCAAAACCTTGCGCAAAGTCGACGCCGATTAACTTCAAGGCATCGGCGGTTTCCTGATTCTCAACAAACTCTGCAATGGTTTGCAGGCCAGCGGCATGGCTTATGCCGTTACAGGCTTCAACAATACCCCTGTCTATTGGATCGGTGAGTAAGTTAAGCACAAAGCTGCCATCGATTTTCAGGTAATCGACAGGGATCTTTTTTAAGTATGAGAAGGAGCTCATGCCTGCACCAAAATCATCCAAAGCAAACTTGAAACCTTCATCGCGAATTTCGGTAATAAATTCTACCGCTGATTGAAAGTTATCAATGGCAGAGGTTTCAGTGATTTCTAAACAAATGCGTTGGGGGTTGATTTGGTATTTAGAAAGTAGGCTGCGTATATCGTTAAAGAATGCTTTGTCACTTAAAGAACTGCCCGACAAGTTGATAAAGAAGGTGCCTTCATCTTTAAAACCTAGGCCAGATTCTGCTAGGTATTTAAAAGCATTTTCCACCACCCAGCGGTCTAGCTTTGGCATTAGTTTATACCGCTCGGCGGCGGGAATAAATTCACCTGGATAAACTAAATGATCCGTCTCATTCAGACGGACTAAAAATTCACCATGCAAGCCTAAGCAGTGAGATTGTAAACCGGCCATCGTTTGGAAATGCAGTACAAATTGATCATCAGCAATGCCTTGTTTGATTTTACTGACCCAGTGCATTTCACTACGACGTTTAAGGTATTCGGGGTCATCTTCATTAAACCATTGAATACCGTCATGGCCTTTATCTTTGGCGGCATTACACGCCATATCGGCACAACTTAGGGTATTAACAACAGATGACGTGTTTTCGGAAATACTCACCACACCAATACTAATGCTGGTACTGAATGTTTTGTGGTCCCATGTGAAGTTTAAATCGCGAATGGAGGCTTGAATATGTCGGGCAATTTGAAGTGCTTGTTCTTGTGAGGTGTGGTTGAGAAGAACAGCAAACTCATCAGCGCCCATTCTGGCCACTTTGTCTTTGTCTTTGGTTTGTCTGATCAAAATTAAAGATACTTGTTTTAATAACTCGTCGCCCGCAAAGTGGCCGCAGGTATCGTTAATGATTTTAAACTGGTCTAGATCCAGAGACATAAGCGCATGTTCTGGCTGGTCGTGTGTCGCGTGCTCTATGGTAGTTTGTAAAAAGTGTTCGAAGTGTTCTCTGTTGGCCAGGCCTGTTAATTGGTCATGATAGGCGAGGTGTTCTAAATCTTGTTCAACCTTGCGCTTTTCGTGGCGAACTTCGCTTTCTTTAATTTCACGTTCTATGGCGGGGATCAAGCGGGCCAGATTATCTTTCATGACATAGTCTTGCGCACCGCGCCGCATGTTTTTTATCGCGTCTAATTCTGAAATTTCGCCCGAGACAATAATAACCGGTATGTCACTATTTAGTTCTCGAATGGTCTGGAGTGCTTCGGTTGATGAATAGCCAGGGAGGTTGTGGTCTGAAATGATGAGATCCCAGTCACCATCGATAAGGCACTTTCTTAGGCTGACATCGGATTCAACACGTTGCGAATGAATAGTTAACCCATTTTTCTTGAGTTCGCGTAACAGCAATACAGCATCGTCTTCAGAGTCATCAACGATTAAAATATTATACATACGAATCTTTCTTAGTGTAGGGGCTTAAAGCTATATTTGAATAAGCCGTTTGTGTGAATAATTTGAGTATTTTTCTGACGTTTTGTTGTCATTACCCTGAATATATAGGTGTTTTTAAATACCTACATTTGGGTAGTGGTTTGTGTTTTTAGTCAGTGTATTTATGAGTTTAGGGTAAAAACTAGTAAATACAATCAAGGGCTTATATTTTTTTGTACTGAGCCACAAATTTAACTTCACCTTCTGCACTATTCGAACTTGGTGGGAAGAGTGTAAAGTAAAATGTGGTGCCTTTATTTTTTTCAGAGTTTGCCCAGATTTTACCGTGATGTCGTTCAATAATACGAGCCACGGTTGCCAGGCCGATGCCTGTTCCATCGAATTCTTCTGCTGAATGCAGGCGGTTGAAAGGTTTAAATAACTGGTTGGCATACTTCATGTCGAAGCCTGCACCATTGTCTTTTATGTAAAAAACAGTATTACCCAAGTGATTATGGCTACCAATTTCAATTTTTGCCAAGGGCTCTTTTTGGCTGTACTTCCACGCATTGGATATTAGGTTATCGAGAAGGATTTCAACTAAAAGGGGGTCTCCTGTTGCGATTAGATTGTTGTGAATATGAATGTCAGTATTGCGCTCGCTATTATCTGATTTTAATTCAGCAAGAATTTTTTGTGATAAGGCGCTGATATCAATATTTTGCTTATTCAATTCCAAGCGTGTAACGCGCGATAATTGCAATAGATTACTGATTAATTGCGACATTTTTGCGCTGCCTGCACGTACTCTGCTTAAGTAATGTAACGCGGTGTCATCCAGCTGTTCGCCATAGTCCTCTTCGAGTGCCAGACTAAAGCCTTCAATGGTTCGAAGAGGGGCTTTTAAATCATGTGAGACCGAGTAACTAAAGGCTTCCAGCTCTTTATTTGCCAACGCTAACTCTTTTGTTCGTTCATCGACTTCTTGCTCCAAGTTGTCGGTATGGGCCACAATAATTTCATTTTGCTTGGCTATGGTTTTAATCATTTTGTTGAACGCATCGACCAGAGCACCAATTTCATCGTCATTGTGTTTATTTACGCTCGGCATTATTTGGCTTTCCAAGCTAACGTTTTCTGTTGCACGCTGAAGCTCGATTAGCGGGTTTGAAATGTAACGTTGAATATAACGGGCAAAATTAAAGGCTAAGAAAATAACCAATGCTGACAAGGTTAAGGCAGAAACTGTGGTGGTTATTACGTCGTTAGTAAGTTTTGAAGTCGATGCTTGAATGTAAACAAAGCCGCTAGCTTCACCGTTTACATTAATGGGTTCGGCAATATGGAAGTAATCTTTGTTAAAATGATCCTCAATGATGAAAGGTTTTGGTGGGCATTTTGTTTGATTATTCGTTCGCGCCACATATTTAGCTAGCAGGGTGTTTTCAGCGTTATACGTACACGCTAAGGTAACCTGAGGGTGTAAGGCCAAACTTGACAGGGTTTCACTCAGGGCTTGAGTATCTTCAAAAAGTATCGCGGCATTAGATCTGTCAGCAATAATCTGGGTAATGGTTGAGAATTCATCACTAATTTGCAGCTTAAACGAATCATAGCGCTGGACAATAAATACCGAGCTTAGAATAAAGACACTTAAAAGCGCACTAATCATGATAAAACTGATTAGTTTGGTTCGAATGGGTAAGTCTTTAAATTTAGTCATATTATTGTTCAACCTGATTAGCAAGTTCAAGTAACTTGGAGCTAATTGAAAGCTGGGTGTCTCTGGCTTGTTTTAAGTTGATATCAAAGCGAATAATATTGCCTAGGGTGATAAAACCTATCATCCCGCCTCTATGAATAAAGCCATCCGTGCTGCTCACCGTGAGCGTGGGTGTATCTGAATAAAACTTGATGATTTTGTCGATAAACTTGTTTTCAGATTCTCCAATAAATACAGCGTGGCATTTTGTGTTGTTGTTTAAGGTATATAAATATTCGACATGCAGCTTGAGATTATGAAGCTGTTTTGATTCGAGCATTTTGATGGCTTCATTGGACGGGTCGTCACCAATCACGCAAAGATTAAATTCGGACTGCCCTTCAAAACTTGGCCATACGATAAACTTCATAAAGTTGTAGAGATACGCGGCTTTGATATCTTGCTCGGTTTTGGCAAGTCCGATAGAGGCGTGTAGTGCGAGAGGAATCCATAAAAACGAGGTAATAAGAAGTAGCTTCGAGCGAATCCATTTGCGTGAAAAAATTATTGGCATGAGTTTTTATGCGCTTTTGGTGTATTGCTATTCTTATATTTGTTTAGTCAAAATAATAAAGAGTCGCAATATTAGTTTTTATTTTTAATGTTAGACAGTAATTTAACGCAGACCCAAGGTCTGCGTCAATCATCACGAATATAGTTTTGGACACCCGCAAGCTGAAACGGTTGTACAAACGGATTTAAGCATTGGCGGCTTTTTTATCCTGTTGTTTTAAAAGGATTAGGTGTTTTTTGCTCAGATTTATGAATGTGGGGGTTGGGCCTGCATCTTCGTAGAGTGGATCGCCCATTTCATCGTGGGCAATTATTTTATCGCCCGATACATAAGGCATCGCGGTTTCGAGTTCTTCTAGCGCAGCAGAGATAAGTTCACCTAATAGCTCGCTTCTGGATCGTTTCGGGTACATTTCTGTCAGTGCATTAATTTTAGCGGCATCTTCGAGAGGCAATCTTAATGCAAATTCTTCAGAAGTGAGTGTCGCCTTTGCTTGCTTTTCCCAGCAGTCAGCTAGAGATTTAATTTTCATTGGCTTTGTCCTTTTCCTTTTCATAGCAGTGTTCTGTGACGTATTGTCGATCTATTGCGAACGGGTTAGCAGATAGATAGAAGGTGCTTTTTTGGATAATGTGCCCGATCAAAACTTGACCTATGTCAAAAATCACCTCACTTATTTAAAGTTTAGCGAAGGCTAGGTGTTTGACGTACATAGAATTGTGTGGAATTGTTACTAAACTAAATTAACCAGTGATTTTTAGATTAAAAAAATATAAAGCACATTTTTTTAAGTGGCTTGAGTAATATTGCAAGGTTATCTCAAATAAATTAAGACCTTAGCACCGACACAACAAATGAATAAAAGAGGATGGTATGGAAGAACTACACCCGGAACTACGTGAAAATGTTCGGTTGCTTGGTGAATTGTTAGGCCAAAACATTAAAGAACATTTGGGTCAGGGCTTTCTCGATAAGGTGGAAGCCATTCGTTCTACAGCGAAACTCGATAGAGAAGAGCTTTCTGGTGACGCAAGCCCGGAACTAGTCGGTTTGCTTAAAGATCTTGGTGATGATGAAGTGTTTTTTGTTGCGCGAGCGTTTAATCAATTCCTCAATTTGGCAAACATTGCCGAGCAATACCATGGGGTACGTAGAAATCGTACCGATCAGGAAAGCGGCCTTGAAACCTTTGATGCGTTATTGGAGCGTCTAAAAAATAGCGGCAGCAGTAAAAACGATTTAGCGAGTTTATTAGACGATTTATCTATCGAGTTCGTGTTAACTGCACATCCGACTGAAGTCACTCGCCGCACCTTGATTATGAAATATGATGCGATGACGGAGTGCCTTGCCGCCAAAGACAGGCAGGATCTAAGTGAAAAAGAGCGCAAGGATATTCTGGAACGCTTGAATCGACTGGTCTGTGAAGCTTGGCATTCAGATGAAATCCGACAAGACCGACCTTCAGCCGTAGACGAAGCTAAATGGGGCTTTGCAGTGATTGAAAATAGCCTTTGGCAAGCCTTGCCCGCTTTCCTTAAAGAGTTTGATATTGCTTTGCAGGAAAAATTTGGCCATAGCATGCCACCGGACTTCAGCCCCATAAAGTTCACATCCTGGATGGGCGGTGATCGTGATGGCAATCCGAATGTTACCGCTTCACTTACCCAAGAAGTCTTAAGTCTAAGTCGTTGGATGGCGGCTGATCTATATCTTCGGGATATACGTGAACTCACCAATGAGCTTTCTATGTGGGATGCTTCAGAGGAACTGGTCAAAGCGGCATCGATTCATCGTGATGCATTTAAACGTAACCGTGATGAGCCTTATCGATTGATTTTAGCCAACGTAAGAAAACGCTTGCTGGCAACGATGGATTGGTCGGCAAAATTAGCAAAAGGTGAATTAGCCGAACCCGGTGATGCGCTGTTAACAAACGAAGAGCTGCTTGAGCCTTTAATGATGTGCTATCGCTCGCTCATGGAAAAGGGTATGCACAGTGTTGCCAATGGCTTGTTGCTGGATACCATTCGACGTGCGAGCTGCTTTGGCTTGCCGTTACTCAAACTGGATATCAGGCAAGACTCGGAACGCCATTTAAATGTGATGTCGGAATTAACCCAGTATTTGGGTTTAGGTGATTTCGCAACGTGGGAAGAGCAAGATAAACAAACTTTTCTGATTAAAGAATTACAAAACAAACGCCCGCTGATTCCTCAAGTTTGGCCTTGTAGTGATGAAGTGAGAGAAGTGCTGGCGACTTGCAGCGTGGTCGCCGCGCAACCTGCTGAAGCCCTAGGTTCTTATGTGATATCGATGGCAAGTTTGCCGTCGGATGTCTTGACGGTAATTTTGCTGCTGAAAGAGTCGGGTATTGAACATAATATGGGGGTCGTTCCCTTATTTGAAACCTTGGATGACCTGTCAGGTGCAAACGATGCAATTGATGCGCTCTTATCCATTCCATGGTATTTAGGCTATTGCAGTCAGGCGCAACAAGTCATGATTGGTTATTCTGATTCGGCCAAAGACGCAGGGCAGATGGCCGCGGCATGGGCGCAATATCAAGCACAGGAATCTTTAGTGGCTGTGGCGACAAAGCATGCCGTGAAGCTGACTTTATTTCATGGCCGAGGCGGTACGGTTGGCCGCGGTGGTGGCCCCGCGAACAGAGCCATATTATCTCAGCCTCCCGGTTCAGTTGCCGGAAGTTTTCGAATAACAGAGCAAGGCGAAATGATTCGGTTTAAATTTGGTATGCCGACGGTGGCCAAGCAGAGTTTGAAGCTTTATTTAAATGCGGTCATTGAAGCTAGTTTGCTGCCGCCGCCAGAACCAAAACCTGAGTGGCGTGCCTTGATGAAAGAAATGACCAATGACGCCTTAACGTCTTATCGAGCAACTGTCAGAGAAAATCCGGACTTTGTACCGTATTTTCGGTCTGTAACGCCTGAACAAGAGTTAGGAAAATTAGCTCTGGGCAGTCGTCCGGCAAGACGAAAAGCAACGGGGGGCGTGGAAAGTCTAAGAGCCATTCCCTGGATTTTTGCCTGGACGCAAATCCGCTTAATGCTACCGGCATGGCTCGGGAGCGATGAAGCCTTAAAGCGTGTTTTAAATTCTGACAAAGCGAAGGTTCTAGATGAAATGTTTGACGCGTGGCCTTTCTTCAAAACCCATATAGATATGTTGGAAATGGTCGTGGCCAAAGGTGATGCGCGTATTGCGCGTTACTATGATCAGCTATTAGTTGCAGAGCAATACAAGCCGCTAGGGCATACCTTGCGGCATCGCTTTCTAGATATGATCGACCGTGTTAATGAAGTCAAAAAACAGTCTCAGCTTCAAGTCGATAACCCGCAGCTTAGAGGCTCGTTAAATGTGAGAAACCCGTATACAGATCCCTTGCATTACTTACAGGCAGAGCTATTGAGGCGAGACCGTTTGGCTAATGAAAATCCAGAGGCGCCAGACATGCCTTATGCGCGTAAAAATCGAGTGGAAATGGCCTTAAAAGTCACCATGGCAGGGATTGCTGCGGGTATTCGTAATACGGGTTGATTTCACCTCTATCCGTTTTTATTCGGGCGGACACACAGGTTAGCCTCTACAAAACATTACGTGGTTTAACAAAATACTTAATAATATAAGGGCTTAATGTGAACGCTGGCAGTGCGAAAGATAGCAGAAGGGCTACACTTTAAAGGCAAACTTATGTCCACCTGTTTCAACGAGTAGAGTACCGTGCCAGTAGCCGCTAAATTAAGTCAGTTTATCAATCGAAAAGGTATTTTGTGCCAGCCTGTTCATCACCCACGCAGCCAAGACTTTGCGCAGGCGATTGAACAAGCCAGTGCTATCCCTGAATTATGTGCGAAATGTGTTGCACTTATTGACCGAACTGGCCCGGTAGTGGCTGTGATCCCCTTTTTGGCTGATTTAAATTTGGCGGTATTAAATCAAACCTTGGGTAGAAACTTTCAAACGCTTTCTAAAGAAATGACCAATAAATTATTTTCAGATTGTGAACCCGGTGCCTTTCCTGCTTTGGCGATGGCCTATGGTTTACCTGTGATTATTGATATTGATATGTTGGAAAATGAAACGGTTTTTTCAGCAAGCGGTTGTTCAAGTACCTTACTAAAAATCCCTGGCATGGCATTTCGTTTAGCCATGCGGGGTGCTGTGAAGGGGCATATTGCAGTATGGCCTGACCAGGTTGAAAAGTTGGCGGCTCCTGATCGCTCATCTGACACACCTAACACCTTAGATAGCGTGACACGAAAATTACAACGCTTGCACCAGTTGCCTCCTATGCCAGAAACCGCAGTGCGAATTATGCACTTAACGTCAGACCCTGAGTCAGATGTTTTTCAACTGGCAGAGTTGATAGAACGTGACCCTAGTCTTACAGCGCAAGTAATGCGTTATGCGCGTTCTGCTTTGTTTGCTTATCGTGGCGAGCTTAGTTCTGTGAAAGATGCGGTGAATATAGTGCTTGGTTTCGACCGTGTTGCCCAACTTGCCATGGGTATTTCGGCTGCGAAGGCGTTTAATATTCCTCAAGATGGGCCTTTCGGTTTAACAAAATTCTGGCAACATGCTTTATATAATGCTGTGTTGTCGCAGGCTTTAGCGTTACTCGCGAACCCTGATTTATTAATTGATGATAAACAAGCGTATTTATCAGGTCTATTGCATAACTTTGGTTTACTGCTTTTAGGGCATTTATTTCCACCTGAATTTAAAATGCTTAATAGGCTTCGTGAAACAAACCCCGACGCGAGCATGCAAGAAATAGAAGATCAAGTCTTCGGTATGGGGGGAGCACAAGATATTATCGCTATTGGCCATGCTCCAGTTGGCGCCAGTTTGTTAAAAATATGGGGGCTGCCAGAGACCAGTATTATGGTGGCTGCCAAGCATAACCATGCAAACTATTCCGGTGCGCATGATAACTATGTGAGTCTGGTGCAATTAGCGAATTATTATTTAGCACAGCATGGGGTAGGGGATGAACCGATTAATTATGAATCCGGCCCCTTGCTAGATAAGCTGGGTATTCAAGAAAGTCAGGCTCAGCAGCTAATGGAGGCCTGTATCGAACAGTGCCACAGCCTTGACGCGATGATTGCTAATATGGCGGCATAGCGATTTATTTCAATGTGAAGCACGTTGTTCTTTTTCTATCAAATTCTTGGTAGCGATTCTTCTTTTAATGGCTAAACTTAGCTAGTCTGGCTTGGCGGACTTTCACTTGCTGGCGCATGGACGTATAATGCCGCGTTTTGCTTATCCATTTCTACGCATAATGGCGGTATCAATATTGAGTATTTAAGCAGCATAAAGTCTGGGAATATATTCTCTCTTAGCATGTCGATGATGATTCATTTATATGCTGTTTTATAAGGCCTTGAAAGCGCTTTGGTATCTGTGCTTTCGTTCTATAGGGCTTATTTGGCAAGTGTGATAAGGGCTTAACAAATCAAAAGAAAAGGTTCTATATATACCTTTTCTAACAACAGAATTTTCTTTTTATTTAAATTATCAGGAGCAATCCGTTTATGAAATTAATTTTATTAGGTGCACCAGGCGCTGGCAAAGGCACACAAGCCCAGTTTCTGACTGAAAAATATGGCATTCCACAAATATCAACCGGGGATATGTTAAGAGCGGCCGTTAAAGCAGGTTCGCCATTAGGCCTTAAAGTAAAAGAAGTGATGGCCTCGGGTGGTTTGGTGTCTGATGAAACCATTATCGAATTAATTGAAGAGCGAACAAAAGAAGAAGACTGTAAAGGTGGTTATCTTTTCGATGGTTTTCCACGGACTATTCCTCAAGCAGAAGCATTGAAGAAGCGTAATATCAATATTGATGCGGTTGTTGAAATAAATGTACCTGACGAAGAAATTATAAAACGTCTAAGTGGTCGCCGTGTTCATGAGGCAAGTGGCCGTATTTATCATGTTGATCACAATCCACCTACAGTACCGGGGAAAGATAATGAAACGGGTGATGCCTTGATCCAGCGTGAAGATGATCAAGAAGAAACAATCCGCAAACGTTTAGGGGTCTATCATTCACAAACATCCCCCTTGGTTGAATACTACTCTGCTGCCGCTGAAGAAGGCGGTGACAATGCACCTCGATATGTGATGGTGAACGGTGTTGGTGAAATGGCTGATATTCGCGCCCAGATCGTAACAGGCTTGGATGCATAGTTTGATGATAGTCTTGATGAATAGCTAGCGCGTTAATATTACGCGATGTAAACCAGTCAGGCTCTCTTGGCTGGTATTTTTTTGCCTTAGTAAAAGACCTTATGAAAACAATTCTTGCACTTGATAGTTCTTCTGAAAATTGCTCTGTTGCAGTGTCTCATCAACATCTGATGAGCCTGCGTTCTGAGCATGCCCCCAGAAAACACACGCAACTTATGTTACCGCTTATGAAGCAGGAATTAACAGAGCGAAGTTTGCAGTTAGATGACGTCGATGCCATCGCCTTTGGTGCGGGGCCGGGTTCATTTACCGGCATTAGAATCGCAGCGGGTGTTGCGCAGGGTTTGGCGTATGGTTTAGATGTGCCTATTTATGCGATTTCAAATTTAAAAGCCCTGGCTTTACAAGGTTATCTCAAAGATAAGTCTCCTGTTGTCTTGGCGTGTACCGATGCACGAATGGGCGAGGTATACTGGGGGCTTTTTAAGGTGTTTGAAGATCGTGTAGAAGAACAGGGGCTTCGGTTCACGCGTTACACCGTGACGGCTTTAACCAAGGAACAAGTGAACTCGCCTGAATTGGTAAGCTTGCCAAGCGAATGTTTAGCTTTAGTGTCTAATGAGACGCTATCTGGAATCGGAAGCGGTATTGAATTATTAGATAGCTCGGTATTGCAACTTATCAGTAAGATTGATCCGAATGCACACGCAAATGCCGACACTATTGCCTTTCTTGCCGAAACCGCCATGTCTGAAGGTAAGCCCGGTGAGTTGAATAAAGCCTTACCAAGTTATGTAAGGGATACCGTGACCTGGAATAAACTTCCTGGTCGATAATCAGGTAAAGCTAAGCTGCTTAAATTATCCCAAGTGTTAACTTTGGTGATTTTTTGAGCGGAAACGTTAATTTTAACTAGACTAAATATTACAGGTTTCACTACACTAAGAGTCTGTTTAACGGGGGCGTCCAAGATGGATCTGTCTAATTCATTGCTAACATCAAGGTTTCAGTCACCGATACTGACACCTGCCAGTCAGGCTGAACGCCAGTCGAGGCTGCCTGCTCCTAATCAGCCGTCTACAGATAATAAAAATACGCCAGAGAATAAACAAACTCAAGATGACACTATTCGTGTTAATTCCGCTGAATTTATCAAGAAGGGTGAAGCGGTCCAAGCTGAACGTTTTCAGCGCCTTAACTCGCTAGAAAGTGCACCGCTCAAAGGGCAGCAAGCTGTTAACTCTTACCAACAAACGATTGACGCCGCCAAACAATATGAAGAAGGTGAGTTGGTCGGAATCGATTTATACATCTAATTATTGTTAATTCTAAGCCTGCTTTTATGATTGCCACACCTGTTTCTTATCCCCAAAACCTATCGACAAGTCTGTGTGTATTTGCTGCGGATGACTCTGTGTTGTCTGTCGCCAAACAATTTTCTGAACGTTTGCAGCTGTGTTTTTTTTCATACAAGGACCTGCCTGACCCTACTCAGTTGGAATTTCCTTTTGTCTTTGTCTACCAAGGTTTACTTGCAAATATTATACAAACCGGTAAAGCCGCTCCTGGCCCTGTCACGGCCTCGTTTTTACAAGGCAAAACCAGCCACCGTTTAAAGTTTGGTGGTGGTAAGGGGCAAATGATCGCCAAGGCAGTCGGCCTCAATAGAGGGGTTTGTCCAAGTGTTTTAGATGCGACGGCAGGGCTGGCTCAGGATGCATTTGTCTTGGCATCCTTAGGCTGTCAATTGACACTTCTGGAACGTTCACCCATCATTGCTGAATTGCTTCGTGTGGCTTTAAAAGAAAGTGAAACGAGTGATGTACGGGATATTACCGGTCGAATGAGTTTAAAGTCGGTTGATGCGTGCACATGGTTAACCGCTCAGACTGAAAAAGTTGCCGATGTGATCTACTTAGACCCGATGTACCCACATACTGATAAAACAGCCTTGGTTAAAAAGGAAATGCGGCTGTTTCACTCTTTAGTAGGTGAAACAACCGATGATGCCGAATTACTCGATATCGCCTTACAAAAAGCACGTTACCGTGTTGTGGTGAAGCGCCCAAGAAAAGGTGAGAGCATAAAAGGCCAGCAACCCGCGCACCAAATTCTTGGAAAAAGTTGCCGGTATGACATCTATCCGCTTCAACGTCTAGAAAATATGAAAAACAGCGTCTCTCCTGATTCTTGAAATTGCTGGCCCTGACTTTATTGAAGGGTCGAAGGGGCGAATCAAGCGTATATAAAACTCAAGTAAACCACGTTAGGAAAGTGCTATGAAACTAAACCCATTCAATCGAAAAATTGGTTTAGCGCTTGGCGGAGGCGCCGCAAAAGGCATTGCTCATATTGGTGTCCTCAAGGCGATGGAAGAAAATGGCTTAAAAATTGAGTATATATCAGGCACAAGCATTGGTGCTCTGGTTGCCAGTTATTATGCCTTTGGTAAAAGCATTGATACCTTAGAAGCAGTTTCTGCTGATATGAGCTTCTCTTCATTAATTGGTTTCAAACTCCAAAAGCAGGGTATTTTCTCAACGAAATCAATCAAAGAAATGATCGAAAGAGATATTGGTGACGTTTGCATTGAGCAAGCGCGTATCCCCTTGGCTATTTGCGCGACCGACATTGCAACAGGCGAACAAGTGACGCTCACAAAAGGTAAACTTGCTGATGCGGTCTGTGCATCGATGGCTGTACCGGGAGTGTTTATTCCCATTGAAATCCATGGCAGAACCCTAGTGGATGGGGGTATTACAGAAAATGTTCCCGTATCTGTTCTCGATAAAATGGGTGCCGGTATTACCATTGCGGTTAATTTGAATGGTTTTCCGCACTATCAAGAACCGAAAGACCTTATTGCTATTATGGGAAATGCCATCGATATCGCCATAGACCTGCGAACAAAAGAGCAGATAAGAAAAGCAGATTTAATTCTATCGATGGATTTGGCTCACTTTAGTCGTTTGGGCAATGAAAAAGAGTTTAAAGAACTCATGACTTTGGGTTATGAAGGTATGAGTAAAAAGCTGAATCAGTATTTCTGGTATAAAAGAACACGTTACTTCTTTTATCTTAAAAAAATACTCCTGCTTATTGCGCCAATCAAAGTGCCTGATGTCTTGAATTTACCCAAACTATTTAAAAAATGGTCGTCTAAAAACGAGTAGATGAAGGCATTTATTCTAAAAAGTGATGTCGGAAGTTTCCTTGTAAAAAAAAGCTCACTTTAAAAAATGAGCTATAGTAAAACTATGCAAAAAAACTCAAATAAATCGCTTTGGCGTACATACACTTTTATTGTCTTCTTTTCGTGCTTGGCAGCGGGCACGTTTTTGAACGTAAAGTGGCTCGATATAAAAGCCGAGGCCATATCCCAGCAAAGCTATACTAATAAATTGATAGCAAATTCTATTTTAAATTATCTGGATAAATACGAAGTATTTTTGAGTGTGGTGGGCTCACAGCTATTGACTCAGTTATCAGACAATAAGCAGCTTGCCGCAAAAAAGTTGCTAGAGCGTATGATGGCGAATCATAGTGAATTAGCGGGTATAGGCTTAGCTAATAGCCAAGGTAAATTAATTCTGACATCCGAGAGCCTTAATCATCATGAGTTAATTAATTTAAAAGATAATCCTAAAGCGAAAGATACGTTTCTAGAAGCTTTAAAAAGCCACCAACTAGTCATGGGGCGTAGCTACTTTATGCCTAACGCCAAAAAGTGGGTGGTGCCATTGCAAATAGCGATTAGAAATGAGTCGGGTGCGGTGACTGGGGTGATGACCGTCGGTCTAAAGCTAGATGACTTAGAAACTGAATGGTTAGGAAACTCTTTACCCGAAAAGCTGAGATTATTGGTATTAAGGAAAGATTTATATAGACAGTTTGCTACATTTATTAGTCCGGATGACTACCCGGAATGGATAGCTAAACCTCTTTCAGACGCTAAATTTGAAATTATTCTAAAGATGGCTTATGAACAGACGGGTAAAACACTTGAGGATATTCAAACGAAAGGCCTGTTTTTGTCCTATGTTGGCCCAGGCAAAGATGGAAAATCATTCATTCAGACAGTTAGTTATAACACTAAATACAACTATTATATTGTTACCGCAACGAGTTATGTCGTTCTTTTTGAGAGGCTGTTCTCGCCAGTTTCATGGTCGATCGTATTTCTGTTATTTTTTAATTTTGGCTTGTATTTGTTATTCAGAAATAATATTAAAAATCATTGGCAAGCGAAAGTATCATTACAATATCAGGTGGAACATGACCCACTGACTAAACTTCCCAACCGACGCTATCTTGTGAATCATTACCAAGAGTGGTCTACAAGCCATTTACGAGAACATTCTCTACTGTATTTGGATTTAAACAATTTTAAAACCTGTAATGATATTTATGGCCACACGACGGGTGACAAGATTCTATGTGCTGCTGCTGACAGGCTTACTACATTCTTTTCAGATAGTTTGTGTGCACGGCAGGGTGGTGATGAGTTTATTATTTTGAGCCCTGTCACCAATGAATCTGTTTTGCTTAAAAAATGTGAAGAGTTTTCAAAAAATCTGGCAAAAACAATCCATATAGATCACTTGGAATTCTCAATTTTTGCCTCAATGGGGATTTCGTTTGCGCCCAGTGATGGGGAAACACTCGATGAGTTATTACGTAAAGCTGATATGGCGATGTACGAAGCGAAGCGGAAACAACGTAATATCGGCTTCTATACCGAAGAGCTCGAAGCGAAAACCAAACAAGCTTCCGATATTGAGCATGAGCTCCTTACAGCGCTAGAGAATAAGGAGTTTTCTGTTGTCTATCAGCCTCAGGTAGATGCCTATTCTTATCATGTGTTAGGCATCGAAGCGTTACTTCGATGGAATAACCCGCGACTTGGTTTTGTGCCTCCGGATATCTTTATTCCTGTTGCCGAATCTAGCGGTTTGATCAATGAAATAGGCCGTTTCGTGATGGAGCAAGCTTTAAAAGACGGGCATGAAGTGTCAGATCGATGCGGCTTAACACACAAGTTACGTGTGTCTGTTAACTTATCTGTATCCCAGCTATTTAATGACGATTTTACGACGCATCTTGAAAATTTGCTTAAGCAATATCAAGGGCAAGCTATCACCTTTATGCTTGAGGTCACCGAGAGTTTATTTATTGATGACCTGATACGGGCAAAAGATATTCTCGAGCAAGCAAGGTTGTTAGGGGTTTATATTTCATTAGATGATTTTGGTACAGGCTACTCTTCACTCAGTGTTTTAAGCAAACTACCCATTAACGAGTTAAAAATTGACCGTAGTTTCGTGAATGATATTCTAACAGATGAAAATGACTGGCTTCTGGCAAAAAGTATTATTTACTTATGCAAGAGTTTATCCATACCCGTTGTCGCAGAAGGCGTAGAAAATAAAGCGCAGGCCGATCGTTTGGCTGCGCATGGCTGTGATGTTTTCCAAGGTTATTACTTCGCCAAACCCATGCCAAAAGAAGACCTCGTGGTATTTCTAAATAACAAAAAGCAAGCAGATCAAGGCGCGACCTTAACTTAGCCGAACCCGATACACTTCCTCTAGCGACGTTAACTGCTGACGCGCTAAGCTTAATGCGTGTTCTGTTAAGGGTTTCATGCCACAAGTAATGGCTGCTTTTTCTATCTCTGTTGTATTTGCTTTAGGTTGAATTAAGTCGCGTATTTCTGATGTTATTTCTAGTAGTTCATAAGTGGCTAGTCTACCCGCATGGCCTGTTCCATGGCAGGTATCGCAGCCTTTTCCTTTATAGAATACTTCATCAGCAGAAATGTTTAGCGCCTTACGGACAACGGCAGGGGCGGCTTCTTGCTCCAAACAGTGAGGGCAGTTACGTTTCACTAAACGCTGCGCTAATACAGCCAGTAAGGTTGAGTTTAACAAGTAGGATTGAATGCCAATTTCCAGCAAGCGAGTGATGGTTGCAGCCGCACTGTTGGTATGCAATGTGGATAAAACCAAATGCCCGGTTAATGAACTTTCAACCGCCATGTTAGCGGTTTCTGAATCTCTAATTTCACCAATCATGATTGCGTCGGGGTCATGCCTTAAAATGTTCTTAAGCGCGCGAGCAAAGGTGTAGTCTATCGACGGGTTAACCTGGATTTGTAAAATATTCTCTATATGATATTCCACAGGATCTTCCACCGTAATAATGTTTATCTCGCGTTTTTTGATTTCCTGAAGAGCTGCATAGAGAGTCGTCGATTTTCCAGAACCTGTTGGCCCTGTCACCAGTATTAAGCCGCTGTTTTTATTGACAAGTTGTGAAAATAGCTCGGCATCGTTTGGGCTGAAGCCAATCGTATTAATGTTTTTAAGGCTGGTAGATGTGTCTAGAATACGCAGTACCACGCTTTCGCCATGAATGGTCGGCATAACAGACACGCGCAGGTCTATATCATGGTCTTTATGTCGTGTCTTCGAACGTCCATCCTGAGGTAATCTGTGTTCTGCGATATTCATGCCCGAAATTATTTTAATTCGAGCAACGGCAGCAGGCAGCATTTTTTTATCGAAGGTACGTATTTTGATTAAGCTACCATCTATACGAAACAGAATGTCGACTGACTGAGCAGCCGGCCTAATATGAATATCTGATGCTTTTCTAGTGACAGCATCCAGAATCAGGTTGTTTATCAAACGTACGGTAGGCCGATCGGTCGCAAGCTTAATGGCTTGTTGTTGTTCCCAGTTATTTGAGTGCGTGTTTATGGGCAGCGTATTCAATACATCTTCGATATCTGATGTGCCGTAATGCTGAGAAATTGCATAATCAATTTCTTCAGAAACGCCTAGAACATGTTCAATAACATGGCCGGACATAAAATGAAGCATGTTCAATGTTTCAGAATTAGACGGGTCTTCCATCGCCACAACTAAGCGATCTTTATGGAACATTAACGGGATAAGTGAATGTGTTCGCGCAAATTCAGCAGGAATATGTTTTAGCACCTCAGGGTCAATATCGAACTCAGTCAAATGTACATATGGAATTTCTAAACAGCATGACAAGGCATTGCGTATTTGATGGTCTGAGGCAAAACCCATGCGCTTAAAAATAGCCCCCAAACGTTCATTAGGTGCGTGTATTGTTTGTTCGGTGATCGCTTCTTTCAGCTGTCTTGCATTAATGATTCCCGTTTGAAAGAGAATTTGTCCTAAGTGTTTGTGTTCGTAATGACACGGGTGAGCTAAAGCATCGGTTAATTCTTGTCTGTTCGAAATCAAAAAGCACTACTCCAAAATACCATTCATATCCTTTAAGTTTAGATGATTATTTTGATTGCACCGCACACTTATAAAAGCTGGTCTACACTTACTTGATCCAGATCTATAAATACAACTATTTCAGGTGGAAAATACAAGGTGGAACAACAACTTCTTCAGAATTCAATGACAAGTCTTGATATTGAATCAATGAGCGCAAGCAGCCAGAAAATGGCAGTGCTCTTAACAAAACTGCTCGCCAATAAATCCTTCGATGTACCCATGCTGCCCGATGTAGCTAGCCGGGTACTCGCCTTATCAAACGACCCAGATTCAGATGCCGCCCAGTTGGCAAAGTTAATTCAAGGCGATCAAGGTTTATCGGCACATGTTATGCGTATTGCTAATTCCGCTGCCTATACTCCGAATGCTTCGATGGTGTCTTTGCAACAAGCTATTGCGCGTTTAGGTATGGCCTTGATTACAGAGATCGCACTCGCGGCTTCGATCAACAGTAAAATGTTTAAAGCGCCGCAATTCGATAAACGCTTAGTCGGTATTTGGGATCATGCACTCGCAACAGCCCATTGGGGCAAAGAAGTGGCGCGTATCAGTAAGAAGAATGTTGAAGCCTCTTTCCTCTGTGGTTTGCTTCATAGCATTGGCCGACCCGTTGTACTACAAGCGATATCTGAACACTTGACTGCAAGCGGTGAATCGATTGATGAAACAGAAGCATTCGCCTTGGAAGAGCACTTTCATATTCCCTTTGGCGCTGTGATTGTTGAAAACTGGAAAATGCCGGTGATTGTACAAGAATCTGTTCAGTTCTATCAGAATTACGAACAAGCAAAAACACATCGGGATCAAGCCATGGTGGTCCATGCCGCTGACAAGCTTGCACGCGATACCTTGGCCTGTAAAGACGCAGGTGAGTGTAGTATCGAAACCGTGTTAGACGATGAAGTCTTCGCCGCCTTAAATTTATATGCCGATGAAATCGAAGTGTTAAAAGCACAAATGGATAAAGTTGTGGCAGGCATGGAGGCAATGAGACAGTGAGTGATCTAAAAAAAGTAGATGTATTGGTGATCGGTAGCGGCCCTGCAGGCCAAAAAGCCGCCGTACAAGCAGCAAAAGCAGGTAAAACCGTTGCCCTAGTTGAACGCGACCAAAGTTTAGGGGGCGCGTGTGTTCATAGAGGTACTATCCCCAGTAAAACACTACGTGAAAATGCATTGCGCGTGAAGAATATGCGTAAGAATGCCTCTTTATGTAATTTTGAATTGGCTGAAGACACCGAAATGTCGACCCTCATCGACAGGTTAAATCGTGTCCTGAAAGCGCATGATGGTTTTATGGTCAATCAAATCAAACGGAATAATATTGAACGCGTTCATGGCCGGGCTAAATTTATTTCCCCGAACGAAATAAACGTGATGAAAGTCAGAGGTGAGCCAGAACGTTTTCATGCTAATTCAATTGTGATTGCATCGGGCTCAATTCCACGGACGCCCGACAACATTCCAGTCGATCATGAAAATATATTCGATAGCGACTCCATTCTGACCATGCTTTATTTGCCACGCAGCTTAACTGTTTTAGGTGGCGGCGTAATTGCCAGTGAGTATGCGTCTATCTTCCAGGCATTGGGTGTGAAAGTCACCATGATTGATCGTTACCCCTTACCGATTGGCTTTATGGATGCTGATTTAACCAGCACCTTTGTCGAGTCTTTTACCGAAATGGGAGGCACTTGGCTCGGTGAAAAGAACGTCAGCAAAGTAGAATGGGATGGTTTATCGCAAGTGGTGACACATTGCGATGACGGCACCATCATCAAGTCAGCCAAGTTGTTGTGTGCCGCAGGCCGAATGGCCAACGTACAGGATTTACATTTAGAAAATGCCGGCTTACAAGTGAATGAAATGGGCAACATCAGTGTGGATGATATGCTGCAAACAACGGTTGCACATATTTATGCCGCAGGTGATGTGATTGGCCCACCGTCTTTAGCGTCGGCTTCTATGGAACAAGGTCGCAGAGCAAGCTGTAATGCCTTGGGTATTGGCGTTGGCCCCATGAGTAAAATGATTCCAACGGGTATTTATAGTATTCCAGAATTATCCGCTGTGGGCATGACAGAGCGACAGGCACGCAGTGAACTTGGTGAGATTATTATAGGCAAAGCCAAGTTCGAGGAAATCTCACGAGGCCAAATAAATGGCATACGTGATGGTATGCTGAAAATTATTTGCGACCCGCAAGGTGAAAAAATACTTGGCGTGCAAATTGTAGGCGAGGGCGCGACTGAACTGATCCATATTGGCCAAATGGCCATGTTATCGAACGCCGACGTCGATATCTTTGTCGAAAGCATCTTCAACTTTCCCACCTTAGCAGAAGCCTACCGAGTAGCGGCACTATCGGTAATAGGCCAACGCTCCAAACATTCGGATAAATATTAAAAACAACACCCGTAGGGGCGGACCCGCGTGTCCGCCCTGATGATGCATGTCCGCCGAAATGCCCAGACCACTCGACCAAGGGCAGACACGTGGGTCTGCCCCTACAAAAGATTTAAAAATTAAAAAAATAATTTCAAGGATGATCAATGAAGGCGACAGAAGCGTATCGGTATTTTCAAGCACACTATACTCAAGGCACGCTTGAAGAATATTTAAGTTTCTTTGGCGAAAGCCCAAACCACCCTTATCTAGATCTTATCCCCGCACCTATTCGCAATATCAACACCGAATTAGTCCGCCAAATAATCCAGGCCTGTCGGCAACAAAAACGCCTCGATAATTATCACCATAAGCCAGAAGGCCAGCAGATTATTATCGATAGTGATTGTTGGAAAAGCTTAAAACCCTACCGCATGGATTGATGTGTTCAATAATTGTACATGTATAAATTTACAGTATTGTTGGTTTTGTTGGGTAGGGTTAGAGTGCTTGGGTAATGTCGTGTGTTAAATCAAGGGAGAAAATAAAAGCATGGAAAATAATATTTTAATGGAAGGTAAAAGAATTCAATCCGCTGCACGCAAAGCGCTAATTGCTGCAAATTCGTCTTACTATTCATGGTCAGCAGATCGCCAAGAATTGTTTCGAGCCACTATGGGTCCAGACTCGAGAAATCGTGTCGATAGCGTGCTACTTAAGGAATTGATGGGTATTTCTTGTACAGCACTAAATGCCGGTGATATCTGGAACGACTTAGCCATTGCCCAGCTCAATCCGCTTAACTGGGCCAAACTGCTTACTCAGGGTATCGGACAAGACATGATTTATCTGAATGAATCGATAGCAGAAAATACCAGCCTACTCGATTACGACACACTTTATGCTTACGACTACCAAGACTATTTGTTTCAGGAAAAGGTGAATGCAGAAGAGTTTTCTGCTTATCAAAAACGCGATTATTTTGCCTTTCGTTTTCAGCTGTGGGTCAGGCTAATCATTAAAGACCAATTTTATTATGCCAACTTTTATTCACTAGCTGGCTATCTAACGTGCATGTTGGAAGACAAAGGGAGTGATCTAATTCAAACCCTCATTCCTCATGAATATGTGGATGGCAAAGACCAGGGTAAAACCGTTAAGGGGGGGTTATCTATGGGATATCGAAATCCAAGCTAATGGTTTGGAAAAGCAGCTGGAAGAATTGAAGTATCGCTGGCATCGCTATGTGCAGCAGCGATGGCAAGAACTTAGTCAAGAATTCTGTCATTCCGACCCAGCCGTATTCAGCGTAGATGACGATCAAGTTGACGAAAAGCACAGGAATTTCATTTTCAACAACGAAGCTGCTCTCAGGCAAATCCGCTGGCGATATTTTTTAGAAGACTTCGAAACGTTAAAAGTAGATTACGCAACAGTTACCGAGCAGGAAAAGAAAGAGCTAAACGCCGCAAAGCATTGGTTGCAGGAAACGCACCGGGATATTCTAGACAACTTCGACCCCAAGGTGCTGAAACTTCGAAAAAAGTACAAGGTAGTCGTCGCGCCTGGCGCCTTAGATGGCTTGATTGGAGATGATGAGTAAAGCTTAAAACCCTACCGCATGAATTGATATGTTCAAAAATTGTACATGTGTAAATTTACAGTATTGTTGGTGTTGGCTGTGAAGGGTAAGGTGTTTGGGAAAGGTGTCAATTGCCCACTTTTCAAGGTAGAAAAATGAAATCGGAACACTATAGGATATTCTCAGAATATTTGAGCATTAAATAACCCGAACTTTAAATCCGTGTAATTCGACGAATTTAAAAAAGGTGCAGTTTTACTAGTTTTAGTCTTATTTCTAAGCAGTGGATTGAGTCCACAAATGTAATTGAACTTATTTCAAGAATGGGGCGCTACAGTAGCTTTTATGCCCAGAAAATACATATGGTGAACTAATGCAAAAGAAATATTATGCACATTCAGGTGAGAAACATGATAAGTCTGATTGGCAGGCTTTAGATGACCACCTTGTGTCGGTAGGGCAGCTTGCTAAAGCAAATGGCGCTGTTTTTGGAGCAGAAGCTCTGGCAGATGTTGCAGGCTTGCTTCATGACTTGGGTAAATACACAGTAGCATTTCAGAATCGTCTAGAGGGTGGGCCAAGAGTTGATCATGCTACCGCTGGTGCAAAGGTTGCTTTAGAAAAATATGGCCGATTAGGCAGAGTGTTGAGCTATGTCGTAGCGGGTCATCATGCCGGTTTGGCTAATGGTTTAGATATAGGGGATGGTCGTTCAACTCTTGAATATCGGTTGAAAAAAGAAATTCCAGAACTAGATGCTGTGTGGAAGAATGAAATAGCACTTCCAGATTTGTTGACGTTTCCACAGTTTAAATCCAGAGAGCATCAACAAGGTTTTCAGACGGCTTTTTTAATTCGTATGATTTTTTCTTGCCTAGTAGATGCTGATTATTTAGATACGGAAAAGTTTTATAAGCAACTAAAGAATGATGATGTGAAGCGTGGGAATATATTTTCGATAGAGTTACTAAAAAATACTTTTGAGGCCTACTTGGCTCACAGCATTTTTTGTAGAAAGCCAGATAGTGATATCAATGTTACACGAAGAAAAATTCTTGACTACGCAATAGATCAATCAAGTTTGGAATCTGGGCTGTTTTCCATGACTGTCCCGACTGGTGGAGGAAAAACGTTTGCATCTATGGCATTTGCATTAAATCACGCGGAAGCTTATGACATGAGGCGCGTGATTTACGTTATTCCTTTCACAAGCATTATTGAACAGAACGCCAATGAATTCCGAAAAGCATTTTCAGTGTTGGGTGATGAGATTGTTTTGGAGCACCATAGCGCATTTGACGACTCAAAATTTGATGTAAAGGATGCAACGAAAGATAAGTTGAAATTAGCGATGGAAAATTGGGATGCACCTATTGTAATTACAACTGCAGTTCAGTTTTTTGAATCATTGTTTTCAGATAGAACTTCTCGGTGCAGGAAACTCCATAATATAGCTGGTAGTGTGATTATTCTCGATGAGGCTCAAATGTTGCCTTTGAAGTTATTACGCCCAACTATGGTAGCTATTGAAGAGCTGGCACGAAATTACAAATGTTCTATTGTGCTTTGTACAGCCACTCAGCCTTCTCTATTAACTCCTGATTTTGAGAATGGCTTTGAAAGAGAAAAGGTGCGAGAGATAGCACCGAACCCAAATGATTTATATAAAGCTTTGGATCGAACAACTGTGAGATATGTTGGGGAACTCACTGATCTTGAGTTAGTTGAAATGATTAATAGTCGTGAACAGATCTTAGTTATTGTGAATTCTCGTCGACATGCGCGAGAGTTATTCAACATTGAAGGTATCGAAAGAAATGGGCTGTATCATCTGACGACACTAATGTGTGCTAAGCATCGTTCAGAAATACTAGATGAAATTAGGGAGAAACTGAAAGCGGGTGAGCAATGCAAAGTCATTGCGACATCCTTGATTGAGGCGGGGGTAGATATTAGCTTTCCCATGGTCATGCGAGCAGAAGCCGGATTGGATTCCATTGCACAAGCGGCTGGCCGTTGCAATCGAGAAGCGAAATGGTCAAAAGATGAAAGTGAGGTTTTAATATTTAAATCGCCTGAGTGGAAGCCACCTTCTGATGTTGAGCAATTCGCAGCCAGTATGCGTCAAGTTTTGCGTCGACATGAATCTAGCTTATTGTCTCCCGCGGCTATGAAAGCTTATTTTAATGACGTTTATTGGCGTAAGGAAGATGAGTTAGATGCTAAATACTTACTAAAAATGCACAGCGAGCACTTTAAAGATTTGTCTTTTCCTTTTCAAAATATCGCTAAAGAGTATCGAATTATCGAGAGCATCATGCTGCCCATTATTTGCCAGTATGATGCAGTCGTGGAGAAGCTAGTTAAAAAGTTACGATTCTCTGAGTGCGTGGGAGATTTACATCGTGAATTACAGCCTTATTTGGTGCAAGTGCCACGGAATATTTTTGATATGCTCAAATACGAACATGTTATTGAGGCTATTCAGTCGGAGCGTTTTGGGGATCAATTTATGCTCTTGATTAATCCAGATTTATATTGCAAATCAGCTGGTTTTAGTTGGAATAATCCGCATTTCCTGAGAACTGAAAATTTATTTTGTTAGAAATTATATGATAGAAGAATAAGCTGTGTTATTGTTCCTTCCAAGCTGGTTTGGGAGACTTGAGAAATGCAAAATCGCTGTGTATGCCAGTTAGGGCAAGATAAAGAAGGAAAGATCTATTTTAAGTTTTTTGGATCTTTTTATTTATCGCCAAGAGTTATTGCTTATTTAATCGGTGTGATGATCGGTATGGTAGGGGTAGCTTCGATGGTGTAGTGATTAAACCTAATAAACTAGTTTGTCGCTCCTCTTGCAGGGGTGTGGATTGAAACTATCAAATAATTTCGAGAAATATCGCTCCTCTTGTAGGGGCGTGGATTGGAGAAAAGAGCATGGCTTATGGAATAAAACTGCATATTTGGGGTGAGTATGCTTGTTTTACGCGCCCTGAAATGAAAGTTGAGCGAGTATCTTACGATGTAATAACACCTTCTGCTGCCAGAGGAATATTGGAGGCGATACATTGGAAACCTGCTATTCGCTGGGTAGTTGACGAGATTCAAGTTTTGAAGCCCATTCGGTTTGAGTCGGTAAGGCGTAATGAGGTTGCCAGTAAAATTTCTGCACGAAATGTCAGCACTGCGATGAAAAAAAAATCTACTGAGAATTTATTTATTTTAGTGGACGATGGAAAAGAGCGCCAACAGCGTGCAGCAACCATTTTAAAAAATGTGTCTTATATCGTGAGTGCCCATTTTGAGTTGACTGAGAAGGCGAGTGCTGACGATAACGAAGGCAAACATCTAGATATTTTTAATCGGAGAACAAAAAAGGGGCAGTGTTTTCATCAGCCTTACATGGGGACACGGGAGTTTCCAGCCCATTTCTCTATTGTTGAAAATGATTCGTTGCCAGTTTCTAGCTTGGGCGAAGGTGAAGTGGATAAAGACTTAGGTTGGATGCTTCACGATATTGATTTTGAGAATAATAAAGAACCGCATTTTTATAGGGCGTTGATGACAGGCGGAGTCATCAAAGTACCTCGCTTTGAATCACAGGAGGTGCTGTCGTGATACTTACGGCATTGAACCAGTATTATGATCGTTTGGCTAGTGAAAATGACCCTGATTCTGGGCGTCCTAAGGTTCCTGCGTATGGATTTAGTGAGCAAAAAATTGGCAGCGTACTACTTATTTCTCGTGAAGGTGAATTGCTGGATGTATTTCCTTATGAAGATGCATCGGGCAAGAAAACCGTTCCCAAGCAGATGGCTGTCCCTCAGCCAGTGATACGCACTTCAGGGCCAAAATCTAATTTCCTTTGGGATAAATCAGCTTATGTTTTGGGTGTTCAATCTAACCCGGATAAAAAAACAGCAAAAGAACAGCCTTGGGTTGAATCAAATGAAACTTTTGAGGTATTCAAACAGGCACATATAGAGTTGTTAGATAAAGTTGAAGATGACGGTCTTCAAGCGTTTTTGAAATTCCTTCGTACTTGGGACCCGAAACAGTTTGAGTTGTTGCCACGTCATTCAGAATTACTTGCATGGAATATAGTTTTTCAGTTTGAGTGTGATGATCGAAGATATTTACATGATCGAGAGTTATCAAAAGAAACTTGGTTGAAGCATCTGAGTGAAAGTAATGATGCAGTTTTAGGAACATGCCTTGTTTCTGGTAAGCGAGAGAAAATTGCTCGATTACACCCTGCCATCAAAGGTGTTTATGGTGGGCAAAGCTCTGGTGGCTCAATCGTTTCGTTCAATGCCGATTCCTACGAGTCTTATGGTAAGTCTCAAGGCAATAATGCGCCTGTTTCAGACCTATCGGCTTTTAAGTACACAACAGCCTTAAATTATTTGTTAAATAGAAATCATAGGCGGTGCTTTAGCGTGGGTGATGCCAGTACGGTTTTTTGGGCAGAGACTGATAACAAAGAGCAATGTGAATTCGCGGAGCAGCTTTTCATGCAAACAGTTAACCCTACTGATGATAGTGAAGCCGCTCAGATAAGGCCGTTAGTTGAGCAAGTTGCATCGGGGCGTGCTCTTAATTTGGTAGCTCCCAATATCGATCCAAAAACAAAGTTCTACATACTAGGTCTAGCGCCCAATGCTTCTCGACTTTCTATTCGATATTGGCTGGATACAACATTTGGTGAGTTGGGTGAAAATATCCATCAGCATTATACAGACTTATCGTTAAGCCCGCTGCCTTGGAAATCACCTCCTTCTATCTGGCAGCTCTTAGTGCAATTAGTACCATATAGATCAGGGAAAGCACCGAAGTCAGATGAAGTTCCCGCTCATTTGGCGGGAGAATTAATGCGTTCAATTATTACGGGAAGCGCCTATCCTCGATCAATATTAACGCAAATATTGTTGCGTATTCGTTCAGATGGACGAATAAGCGGTTTGAGAGTTGCCATGATGAAGGCAGTGTTAAGTAGGGATCAATTTAATAAAGAGGACGTGTCAATGAGTTTGGATGAGTATTCTGAAAATGAAGGATATCAACTTGGAAGGCTTTTTGCTGTGCTGGAAAAAATTCAGTCCATAGCAATACCAGGAGCAAATGCAACGATAGCTGACCGCTATTTTGGTTCTGCATCGACGGTGCCATATTCTGTTTTCCCGCGATTACTTTCAGGTAGTAAAAATCACCTGTCAAAGATAAGGAAGAAAAAACCGGGGCTTGCTATTCACTATGAAAAAGAACTCTCTTCAATTATTGACAAAATACCAACAGAGTACCCGAAGCACTTTTCAATTGATTCGCAGGGAAGGTTTGGAATTGGTTATTACCATCAGAGGGAATACCAGTTCTCAAAGCCAAATACTGAAAACTCTAACAATAATGATCAAGCTAGTTAAACGGAGAAAATAATGTCTATAGGAAATCGTTACGAATTTGTATACCTGTTCGATGTGACAAATGGAAACCCCAATGGGGATCCTGATGCAGGGAACTTGCCGCGTCTTGACCCAGAATCAAGTAAGGGCTTGGTTACAGATGTATGTTTAAAGAGGAAGATAAGGAATTTTATTGAGATATCCGAGCCGGAAACACAAGGGTGTGAGATTTACGTAAAAGAAAAATCAGTTCTCAATAACCAAAATAAAAAAGCTTATGACGCTTTGGATATTAAACCCATTGATAAGAAATTACCTAAAGATATTGAAACGGCTAGAGCTGTTACTGACTGGATGTGTGCAAATTTCTTTGATGTACGCTCATTTGGCGCGGTTATGACTACAAATATTAATAGTGGGCAAGTGCGTGGGCCTGTGCAATTAACATTTGCAAAATCGGAAGACCCGATTGTACCACTAGAAATATCTATCACGCGTATGGCTGTGACTACTGAAAAGGAAGCTGAGGACCAGCAGGGTGATAACCGCACGATGGGGCGTAAACATATAATTCCTTACGGCCTATATCGTTGTCATGGATTTATTTCAGCAAAACTTGCTGAAAAAACGGGTTTTTCAGAAGATGATTTACAGAAGTTATGGGGATCATTACGGATGATGTTTGAGCATGACAGGTCTGCAGCTCGTGGTGAAATGGTGGCTAGAAAGCTTGTGGTTTTTAAGCACAAAGATGCGCTAGGCAATATGCCCGCCCACAAATTGTTTGAGCGAGTGACTATATCTCGTGTGAAGGGTGAAACAGGTTCCTCTGCAAGTGGATACGATGATTACCAAATAAATATAGAAACGAATGGCTTGAACGAAAAAGGCGTAACCGTCGAGGAAATCATCGACGGCTTTTAATTACGGCAAAATAGCCATATTTAAACCCATCGAATTCGATGGGTTTATACTAAAACAAGGATGTTTTTATGAAATGTGTTTCAACCACATTTAGTGGCCATGCTTTACAGCGTATGTTCTCTAGAAATATTGAAATAGCAGATGTAAAAAAGGTATTAGAAGATTACGAATTAATAGCAGAATACCCTGAAGATAGGCCCTACCCAAGTAGATTAATTCTTGGTTGGGTAAATATGAGGCCGCTACATGTAGTTGCCTCTCAAAATACTCAGGACTATGCTTGTTATATCATTACTGCCTATATTCCGAGCTTGGAATTATGGTTAGAGGACTTTAAAACTAGGAGGACGTTATGAACTGCGTAATTTGTAAAATGGGTGAAACCGCGGAAGGTCTAACGACCGTTAGCTTGACTCGTGGTGATTCGACTATTTTAGTTAAACATGTTCCTGCGGCTATTTGCCAAAATTGTGGAGAATATTACCTATCAGAAGAAGTCAGTGCACAAATTATGAAACTGTCTGAAAAAGCACTTCTGTCTAAAGCAGAAGTCGAAGTTATTCCTTACGCGGCTTAAGTGAATTTAGATTGATATGGAAGCGTTAAAGTCCATCCCCTTATCAGCTTTGCAGCATTACGCTTATTGCCCTCGCCAATGTGCATTGATACACAATGAACAGGTATGGGCAGATAATTGGCATACTGCAAAGGGCAATATCCTGCATGAACGTGTTGATAGGGGAGAACCTGAGACTCGTAAAGGTATTCGTTTCGAACGTAATGTTCATGTGAATGCGCCAAAATTACGTTTGGTTGGAAAGCTCGATTTGCTAGAAATAGAGTTAGTGACAGGTAAGCGCACCCCTGTTGAATATAAAAAAGGTAGTTCAAAACCAGATGATTGGGATCGAATTCAACTATGCGCACAGGTTTTGTGCCTTGAGGAAATGCTAGGCATTAAAATTGAAGAAGGTGCACTTTGGTATTGGCGTTCACGAAAACGTGAGCAAGTTGATATAAACGAAATTCTAAGAGCTAAAACAATTGAGGTGATTGCTCAAGTTGCAGAATTATTTGATTCTTTAAACACGCCTAAAGCCGTGTATGGAAAACATTGCAATGCTTGTTCTTTGTTGGATGACTGCAACCCACGCTGGTCGAATCAAGATAAAAGTCGAGATTATATGGCTAATATTTTCAAGGATATTGATGAAAAAGCTCCAGAATAGTCTGTACATCACAAAACAAAAGACTTACGTCCATAAAGAGCGAGAAACGATTGTTATAGAGTGCGACAGGAAAAAATTATTGCAGTTACCTGTTCATTCTATTAAAAGCATTTTTTGTTTTGGTAATGTCATGGTGTCACCATTTTTACTCGGTTTTTGTGCTGAGAAAAATATTGGTTTGGCATTTTTTACCGAATATGGCCGCTTTCTTGCGCGAATGCAGGGCAAGCAAAGTGGTAATGTATTGCTTCGTCGTGCTCAATATAAGCTTTCCGAAAAAGCCCCCTTACCAATAGCGCGAAATATTATTGCAGCAAAAATTGTGAATAGTCGTGCGGTATTACAACGTCAAGTTAGAAATTATGAAAATACCTCTCAGTTAGAAAGAGCTATATCACGGCTAAAGCATAGCTTGGAACAAGCTCGAAACTGTCGAGAAATAGATAGTCTTCGTGGCATAGAAGGAGAGGCGGCTTCGGTTTACTTTTCTGTATTTAGCCAATTCTTGCGTAACTCTGACTTCAAATTTGAAGGACGGAATCGACGACCTCCTAAAGATCCAGTAAATGCGATGATGTCTTTTCTTTATAGTATTTTTGGACAAGATGTTTCAGCTGCATTACAAGGCGTTGGCTTAGATCCTCAGGTGGGTTTTCTGCATGTTGATAGACCAGGACGTGATAGCTTGGCACAAGATTTATTGGAAGAGTTTAGGGCGAGTTGTGTCGATAGGCTGGTACTGGCTTTAATAAATCGAAAACAGATTTCAGTGAAAGGTTTTACAACAGAGTCGTCTGGTGCGGTGAACATGGATGACGATACACGCAAAGCGCTATTGGTTGCGTATCAAGAGAAGAAACAAGAAGAAATAATGCACCCTTACTTGAAAGAAAAAGTTCCTATTGGTCTGCTTCCACATATTCAAGCACAGTTATTGGCGGCACATATACGCGGTGATGTGGCTGAATATCCTCCGTTTATCAGTCGCTAAGGTACATTCTTATGATGGTATTGATTACTTATGATGTGAGCTTTGAGGACGGAAATGGCCAGAAACGATTACGACATATTGCAAAAATATGTCTCGACTATGGCGTTCGAGTGCAGTATTCAGTGTTTGAGTGTGAAGTTGGGCCAGATCAATGGTTACAGCTTCAGAATAAACTATTCAATGCTTATGACCCTAATATTGATAGCTTGCGTTTTTACAAATTAGGTAAAAACTGGCGTAATCGAGTAGAGCATCATGGTGCCAAACAAGCACCTGATATTTTCAAAGATATACTTCTGATTTAGCTATGCGCTAACCCTCAGTGCTCATTAAAAATCTAGACCCTTAGCAAGTTGCCCCCACAGCTTGTGACTTCTGAACTAGCAAATTTTTGTAGCTTTCGCTATTCTTTTGAAGTGCTTTTTTGCGTTAGGTTAGCGAATAAGCATTGTTTTGCCCACAGCCTTACTAGGTTTGAAGCAGAGCAGTCGCCCCTCACGCAGGGGCGTGGATTGAAACAGAACAAGTTGATTTAGTTAAAACTGGTAAGTCACGTCGCCCCTCACGCAGGGGCGTGGATTGAAACCGGCGTTGTGCCGTTGCTATTGGCAGTTGGAATTGGTCGCCCCTCACGCAGGGGCGTGGATTGAAACAAGACGATGGCTATGCTCATGCTATCGATGTAGCAGTCGCCCCTCACGCAGGGGCGTGGATTGAAACATTAGAGTCAGTATTCTTGCGGTGTTCAGCCACGTCGCCCCTCACGCAGGGGCGTGGATTGAAACGCTGGCACAGCAGGCGGCACGATTTCAGCGCACGTCGCCCCTCACGCAGGGGCGTGGATTGAAACGAGCAAGTTAGAAGAGATTATATAAAGCTTAATAAGGTCGCCCCTCACGCAGGGGCGTGGATTGAAACTTTACTCTGATTATGTCTGGACCTGCTGGGGCAGTCGCCCCTCACGCAGGGGCGTGGATTGAAACTTGATTTAGTTGCTAGCGTAAGCCCATCACCTAGCAGGTCGCCCCTCACGCAGGGGCGTGGATTGAAACTAATCTATCAACAACACCAGCGCCAACACCGATACGTCGCCCCTCACGCAGGGGCGTGGATTGAAACTTACCAACTGGATAAAGCTTACTGATAGCTCCATGTCGCCCCTCACGCAGGGGCGTGGATTGAAACCAAGGTGGTTATGTTCATGGCACAGATCCAGAAAGTCGCCCCTCACGCAGGGGCGTGGATTGAAACCTATTTCTTCAGCCTTTTTAACGAGTAATTCTTGTGTCGCCCCTCACGCAGGGGCGTGGATTGAAACTTGATCTAAATGCGCTTGGGCAGTCTCGGCAGAGTCGCCCCTCACGCAGGGGCGTGGATTGAAACAATGTAATCGGAATTGTAACGAGAAGTTGTCTGGGTCGCCCCTCACGCAGGGGCGTGGATTGAAACACCTAAGATAGCTTGTTGTGCCTGTTCAGTTGTGTCGCCCCTCACGCAGGGGCGTGGATTGAAACTCGCGTGTAGTCATAACCAATCGGAGCGCTTGTTTGTCGCCCCTCACGCAGGGGCGTGGATTGAAAC
>CAXBDA010000030.1:0-41292 GCA_963974595.1 uncultured Oleiphilus sp.
TATGGTTTACTTGCGTCGTCGGCTACCGAGCTCATTCAGGTCAACCCTTTTGCTAAAGAGCAATCCGGCAATCGTGCTATTGTATCTATTGGCACAGGTCTGGGTGAAGCATTTTTATTTTGGGAGGGAACTAAATACATTCCCTGTGGAACTGAAGGCGGCCACACTGATTTTGCACCGTTGACAGAATCAGATATAGCTCTTTGGCGTCATTTTAAACTGTATTTCCCAGCACATCTTAGTTATGAACGCTTATTATCTGGCCCTGGCATCGCACAAATTTATGCTTATTTATGTATTCGAAACAATATCGAAAATATTGCGCCTATGATTGAGACTAGCGCTTGGATCAGCAAACAAGCAATAATGCATAACGAGCCCCTATGCACCGAGTGCATGAATATCTTTACACGACTGTTAGCAAATGAAGCGGCTAATCTGTGCTTAAAAACTTTTGCTACAGGCGGCGTTTATATTACCGGGGGTATTGCGCCTAAGATATTACCCTTACTGAGACAGCCACAATTCATTGAACACTTTATAGATAAAGATCGATTCAAGCAGCTCTTACATACCATCCCTATTTGGATAAATAAAAATGAGCAAGCTCCTCTACATGGTGCACTCAATCAAGCACTTAAAACACTCACATTATAAAAAATACACCGTGAATGCACTCTATTTAAGATAATTGACATGGATCAGATCTACAAAATTTAATTCATGCGATAGTGTTTAAAAGCGATTAATAATCACATATTCTCAACAGTCATAAGAAGAAAAAAATGAGCTTTGATATCATCACTATAGGCAGTGCCACCGTTGATCATTTCGCTGATACCGACTCAGAGTTGATTCGTATTGATACACGCTGCCACCATGAAGAGCTCATCGCCTTTCCCTTAGGCAGTAAATTACTTATTAATGAGCTTAAAACAACGGTTGGTGGGGGTGGAACCAACACCGCTGTTACTTTTGCGCACTTAGGTTTAAAAACAGCTTATCTAGGTAAAATAGGTGATGATGCAGCAGGTGATTTTGTTCTTAGCTTATTGAAACAAGAAGGCATCACCTTTATTGGTGCGAGAGATGGCCAGACGGGCTTTTCAGTTATTTTGAATAGCATAATGGACGACCGCTCCATCCTGGCCTACAAAGGAGCGAATGACCACCTGCTGGATGAAGACATTCCCCACCTTGATACCAAGTGGATATATTTATCCAGTATGCTAGGAGAAAGCTGGCAAACAGTTGTGGACATCATCGCAAAAGGCAGCTTCAATATTGCATTTAATCCAAGTAACTATCAGGCTAAATTGGGTTACAAAGCACTTTCTACTTTAGTGGATCACGTAAAGATACTCGTAATGAACCGAGAAGAAGCGTGTAAGTTTCTCGGCATCGATCATACAGAAACACCCCATTATCGTGAATTACTCGAAAAGATGTACGAACTTCCACCTGAAGTAATCGTGATTACAGATGGAAAAGAAGGCGCGTTTGTTTATGATGGTGATCACTTTTTTCATGGTTTGCCTAAGCCAAACATTAAAATTCTTGAGACGACGGGGGCAGGTGACGCATTTTCTGCAACCTTCACTTCCGCAATAATAAAAGGTATAAATACTAAAACAGCATTGGATTACGCCATGACAAATGCTGAATCAGTCTTACAATATAAAGGAGCGAAAGAAAAACTGCTTCTTTGGGATGAGTTAATAGCTCAAGCCGAGCAAACCCCCCGAAAAATTGAATCGCTTGATTGAGTCACCTCAATCAGCACAATAAATCATTCTTTAGGATCCAGAAAAAATGACCTCTGAACTTAGTTTCCATATTCATGTAGACAATATTATTCCTCATGCTGACAAGCAGGCTTCACAAAAAATATTTACAATATGGAAAGCTGCTAATCAGTTTTTTAGCAACATTGACTATCAATGTGCTTCTGCCAATGGCAATAAGATTCTTAGCCTTAAGGCTAACCTAGACTTAAGTGGCGCTGTTGAGATGATTGAAAGTGCTCTACAGCGCTCAGAAAGTCTGGATCAATACCGACAACTCCATGCTGAAGATAGTAAAACCGAGATCAGTGCAGTGCTAGCGATGTCTTTAACCACGGCAGAAAACACAGAGCCACTAACAATCGAAGATGGGTATTACATTGCCAGCATCTTTCAGCAACAACTTTTTTTAAGCCTAAACCTTGCATTTCCCGGCTCATGCAAACTAATTGGAACGCGTTTAGTTGGACCAAATGCTCATCTATATGAAGCCCAATCATTTGATTCAAAGATTTTCTATGATGCCCGTATGTCCTGCAAACAAGAAAACTGGCCGACCTTACAAAGTCTGGATTTACCGACTATTTGGACCTGGTTAAATACCCAAGGCTTTAGTCGAACAAACACCGCGATTACCAACATTAATAAAGTACTATTCAACATGCTCAAACTAGCACAACAAAGACACCGCTTTGGCTCTCGAAGTGCTCTTTTAGTTAGCCAACAATTTGAGTTACTCCTAAATTCGCAAGAAGAATCAAGCTTAAGGAACAGAACCCAGCTTATACTGGGCGACATTCCCGAAGCAGCAGATTGTTTCGCCGCCTTACTCAAATTACGCAGTGAGCTAATGGCTGGAAATCACCCAATCAGAAGACCTGCACTTATTTGTCATAGCCTTACCGAGGAAAGCTCTGAGCAAATAGAAAGCCACAATTCAACTATTGAATTAGCCGCGAGCATTATACTTTGTATGCTTCAAACATTAATTAAGTCGGGCAAAGATAAATTCAAATTTAAAGAGTCGCTTGCAGAGTAAATTAGCGCAACGAAGATATGAAAAAGGGGCCATAATATTTGGCCCCTTTTTAAAATAAAACACGCCCTAACTATAAGGGTAAAACCTGAACCATATCTAAACAGCGTTTGGCGTAAGCAAGTTCATTATCATACCAGACATGTAACTTTACAAACCGCCCCTGAATAACATTCGTTGATAAACCATGCACAATGGCCGAGTTAGGGTCTCCTATAATATCAGTAGAGGCGAGTTCTTCATCACTATAAGCCAGTATGCCTTTCATTTTGCCATTAGCAGCAGCGATAAAGGCATCATTAACCGCTTTAATATCAACATCTTTTGATAGCTCAACACTGATATCTGTAATCGCGCCATCTACAACAGGTACACGTAAAGCAATCGCGGCCAGCTTGCCTTTTAATTGGGGTAACACTTCTACCGTCGCTTTATCGGCACCGGTTGATGTAGGAATAATATTCACCGCACCAGCTCTTCCGCGAATCATATTGCGTTTTGCGCCATCAACCATAGACTGGCTTATGGTATAACCATGCACGGTTGTAACATGCGCCTTTTCAATACCAAAATTATCAAGTAAGACCTTTAAAGTTGGCGCCAAGGAGTTAGTTGTGCACGAAGCATTGGAGATAATGAAGTGCGAATTCGGGTCAAACTCTTGAATATTAACCCCCATCACCAAGGTTTTATCCGGATCATCTGCAGGTGCACTGATTAAAACTCTACGAGCACCGGCCTTTAGATGTTTACTTGCATCTTTATGCTTTCTAAAAGCACCACTTGCCTCAAGAACAATATCGACACCTAGCTCTTTCCAGGGCAGGTTTTCAGGATCTTTTTCGGAGTAAACAGGGATGAGTTTATCACCAAGTTTTAGATTACCCCCAGAAACAGACACATCAAAAGGGGCACGTCCATGTACTGAATCAAACTTCAAAAGATAGGCTAAATTATCGATTGCAACTAAATCATTTACTGCAACAATTTCAAGATCGCCGTAGCCAGACTTAAGATATTCACGTAAAATTAGTCGACCTATTCTACCTAAACCATTTATAGCAATTCGTTTCATTGTTATCCCCTTCGCGCTGTTATTATTAAAGCCCAATATACATGCGCAACTCTTTTTCACCTTGACGTACATCAAGCAAAAGAATCAGTAAAGATTAAACATCTAACCACAGTCTTATTGAACTAATTGCAAATAGACGTCTTAGTGCAGCTCAGTCCCTGAACATACCTGTGTATAGTTGCATTGCTTGTATTCAGTATAAACATAAAGAAAAACACTTCGACTTGAGCTTGGTCAATGCGTGTATTCATTTTCACAGCCTAGAATCTAAAACAGCAACAACTCTGAGCTTTGTACATAAGGGTTATGCCGGACATAACTTATAATAAAGAATAAAACAGAGGGATCAGAAAGTGGATGGTTTATATACTCGCTATGGTGGCATCACAAGTATAGTAGGTGATATTGTCAATTTAAAAATTGACGATTCCAGCACCATGTCTCCTCCTCCAAGAAACAGGGATCTCGCCATTATTGAGCAAGATGGCGCCACCTTTTCATTGGCCCAGATAATCAAACTTTCAGATAAAATTGTTTCATTACAGGTTTTTTCTGGAACGAAAGGTTTATCAAATGGCGCCTCTGTTCGTTTTCTTGGCAAACCCATGCAAGCCACCTACTCTGACAATATATTCGGGCGTATTTTTAATGGTTCTGGTGACCCGATAGATAACGGCCCTTCTCTCTCACTGGAGCCTAAAGTTAACATCAACGGCCCTACTGTCAACCCCTCTGCCAGAGTCCTGGCTTCTCGCATGATACACACCAAAGTACCAATGATTGATGTATTTAACTGCCTCGTTGAAAGCCAAAAGATCCCTATATTTTCAGTAGCAGGCGAACCCTATAACGACTTTTTAGCTCGAATTGGCGTACAAGCAGAAACGGACGTCGTTATTTTTGGCGGTCTCGGTTTAATTTATGATGATTTTCATGGCTTTAAAACAGCCTTCGAAGAAGCTGGTGTTTTATCCCGTACTGTCATGTTTGTGAACTTGGCTTCTGACCCAACGGTCGAACGTTTAATGGTGCCAGACTTATGTTTGGCCGTCGCAGAAAAAATGGCTGCCGAAGAAGGCAAGCGCGTTTTAGTCTTGCTCACAGATATGACTGCCTATGCTGATGCAATGAAAGAAATAGGCATTGCTGTTGAGCATATACCCTCAAATCGTGGATATATGGGAGACTTATATTCGCAACTCGCACGCCGCTATGAAAAAGCCTGTGATTTCAAGGGTGCCGGATCCGTTACCATTTTGTCCGTCACAACGATGCCCGGGAATGATCTAACCCACCCGGTTCCAGATAACACAGGCTATATCACCGAAGGTCAATTCTATCTCCATAATGGAGAAATAGACCCCTTTGGCTCACTTTCACGATTAAAGCAGCATGTAGTTGGCAAACAAACTAGGGAAGATCACGGCCAGATTATGAACACCATGATTCGATATTATTCGGAAGGCATTGAAGCCGAACAAAAAAAATCAATGGCCTTCGATTTGAGTGAATTTGATCAGAAACTCTTGAAATTTAGCAAGCTTTTCCGCAAGCGATTTATGAAGTTAGATGTATCCATGCCTCTTGAAAAAGCTTTGGATGCCTGCTGGGAATTACTTGCTGAATGTTTTGAAAAGTATGAAGTCATCATCAAACAAAATCTTAAAGACAAATACTGGATAGAACAGCATGACAACACTAGCGCTTAACAAAAGCTCTCTGAGTGCTGAAAAAAAGAAGCATGCAAGCTATGCCAAATATTTGCCTTCGCTTGAGCTGAAACAAAAACAATTACTCTCAGAGCAAAAAAAACACCACAGTTTATTATTAGAGCATCGGCAAAAAATAGCTGTCATTGAACAGGATGTACATAAACGCTTACCTATGCTTGCTGTACAAAACATTAATTTAGATAAGCTTGTAGAAATCACTGACTTAAAAATAGAGCAAGAAAATCTACTAGGTACACTGCTGCCTGTCTTGGGTCATGTGCAGTATAAGCGTGCTCATTACAGCTATCTTTCAAGACCTCACTGGGTAGATGAAGTAGCAAATGCCCTAGAACACGTTGTTAAATTAAAACTCGAAGAACGTATATTGGATGAGCGTTTAAATAGACTAAGTGATGCCCTGAAAATCATCACACAGCGCGTTAATTTATACTCGAAAGTCTTACTTCCAGATACCAAAAGTAATATAAAGAAGATCGGGTTATTTTTAGCTGATCAAGATCGTGCGGCAGTTGTACGCTCAAAACTAGCTAAACGTAAACATCAGTTAGAAGCATCATTATCGGACAGGGGCAATTAAACGATGGCGATTGCTAAACTCAAAAAAGTGCTCATTGTTGGCGAACTTAACTCAAAAAAAAGCATCCTGAATGCGCTTCAGCATTGCAGCCTGTTACATTTAATTCCGCTGAATGAAATAAAAGAAAGTAGCTCGAGCCTAAGTTATGACAAATTGAAAGAGGCATTGAGTTATTTAGATGCAACTCGACATAAACGACGACCTCAAACTCCCTCGCAGTCAATTAATCCGGATCAACTTATTAAGGATATTCTACGCAATAAAAATGAACGGGCGCAATGCATTGATCGTATTGAACTGATCAAATCAAGAACTAAAGATGTTATGCCTTGGGGAGATTTTGAATACCCCGACTTAACAGAACTTGGTGACCATCGATTATGGTTTTATACCGTTCCATTAACTAAGCGAATATTACTTGATGACGTACCACTACCTTGGAAAATATTAGGCCAGGATCACAAACAATTTTATATTGTAGCAGTATCAAAAAAAGAACCTCTAGAAAATGAAATGCCTTTTACACGCATTCACGTTGGTAGCAGGAGTTTGTCTCAACTTAAAGAAGACCTTGATGAAACCCATGTTCTTCTAGAAGACCTGAATACTGAAAGAGAAGTCTTCACGCGCTGGTTACGTCCTTTAAGGCGTTCTCTAGATGAAACAATTAATCTAACTCAACTAGCCAAGGCATCCGGCTTTACTATGGATTCAGAAGACTGCTTCGCCCTATCCGCCTGGATTCCTGAAAACGCAATAGATAAGTTAGAAACGGCCAGACAGTCATTACGCTTTGCTTATATTACTCGAGACCCTGAAATAAGCGAAAACCCACCCACCTTATTACAAAATTCTGACCTGATTGGTGGCGGGGAAGCGGCCGTATCATTTTTCCAATTACCAGGATACCGGTCTTGGGATCCTTCACGCATATTGTTTTTTTCCTTCTCATTATTTTTTGCCATTATTCTCGCAGATGCTGGTTATGCCCTTATTTTAGGCATCGCGCTTGCTTGGAAATGGAAAAAAATAAGTGTTTCTAAACGTGGACGACGTATGCGTAATCTTTTTTCCGCCATCATCGGGACATCACTTATATACGGCATCATGATTGGTAGTTACTTCGGCATTCTGCTACCCGAAAACGGCATACTTTCTCAACTTAAGCTATTAGACCTTAATGACTTTAGCACCATGATGAAATTTTCTATTGGCATTGGTGCCTTACATTTGATCATCGCGAATTCATTCGCCTTCTGGCAGCATCGTACATCCATGTTGGCAGTCGCAAATCTGGGTTGGATAAGCGTCATTAGTTCAACGTATTTACTATGGTTGACGTTCTTGGGGCACAAGCAAATAGTAAGTATCGATAATCCGCTTGTTCTTGTCATGATAGCAGGGATGATTTGTGTTATTTTATTCAGTACAAGTCGAAAAATTAACTCAATCAAAGATCTATCCCTAAAAGCGTTCGATGGCGTTCTATCCTTTTATAAAATCACTAAGGCATTTGGTGATGTATTGAGCTATATGCGTCTTTTTGCACTTGGTTTATCGAGTGCCTCTTTAGCTGTCACATTCAATCAACTTGCGGTGAGTGCAAGTGAATCCGTACCTGCGGGTGGTTTTATCCTATTTACCCTCATTATTCTTTTCGGCCATGCTTTGAACTTTATTCTGGCGATTATGAGTGGTGTCATCCATGGCTTACGGCTCAACCTATTAGAGTTTTATAACTGGGGCATAGAGGGTGAAGGCTACCCATTTGAACCCTTTAAACGCAATGAAGATAAACCACAATAACAAATACTTCGGATTACTTACGAAAAGAGGAACAAAAAATGGACAGCATAATCTTAGCCTTAGGCTGGATCGGTATATTTTCCCCAGTAGCATTTGGCGCAATTGGTAGTGCGCAAGGGTGTGCAAAAGCAGGCCAGGCAGCGGCAGGCGCCTTACTTGATACCGAAAGTGGGTATGGTAAATATATTGGCTTAGCCGCGATGCCCTCAACGCAAGTTATTCTAGGTATAGTCATCATGTTTACTTTAAACAGAGAACTGACTGTCACGAATGCGCCAGGTATTTTTGGCATTGGTTTGCTCAGCGGTTTGGCTATGATGTTTTGTGCTGTCTATCAAGGCCAGGCTTTAGTGGCGGCGATCAACGCATCTAAAAATAAACCGGAAATATTTGGCCTTTCAATAGCACCTGCTGCCATTGTTGAGGGTTTTTCTGTTTTTGCTTTTGTCTTTGCACTGGTGTTAATTGGCTCATTGCCAAATTAAGGAGAAGTTCATGTCTTATTCTGTCAATGACAACAATAATTCAAAAGGCATTCAAGAGCTCATAGAGTTACTTCGTGATAAAGGCGTCAATGAAGGAAAAGAAAGCAGTATAAAGCTAATTGAAGAAGCAGAAAAACGCGCCAAATGGATAATAAATCAAGCTAATGAAGAGGCTAGTTTAATCCTATCCAAAGCGCAAGAAGATGCCGACTTCATTAAGAAAGCCGGGGCAGACTCGTTAGTCATTGCCTTTCGAGATATTAAATTACGCCTAAAAGATGATCTATCCAAACAATTTGCCACACAGCTAAATGAACTAATACGCCATGAAATGAAATCACCCGATATATTAAAACAATTGCTCATCAACGCCGCCTCTAAAACCCAGATACCCGATGAGGATATGGATATTATCTTACCTAAAAAAATTATGGGTTTAGAAGAATTACGTAACAGCCCAGATTGTTTAAAAGGTGGCACCTTAATTGAGTTACTCTCAGAAGTAACCAGAGCATTACTGAAGTCTGAAGTTCACTTTAAAGCGGGTTTAGCATCAAATGAAGGGATTGTATTTTCACTCCGGGAAGGCAAGATACAAGTTGACTTAACTGATGAGGCCTTAACCAGTCTCTTGTTAAGTCATTTACAGCCAAGGTTCCGTGCGATATTGGAAGGCGTCGTCACATGATGCAAGAAGATTACACGGCTCTGCTTTGTTCTTTACCACACTTGGTTGACCCGTTTCAGTATCAGCGACAGTCCATTTCGCTCGTTCAATTACAAAAACGAATGAATATGCTGAACTATGACGATTATGTGTGGTTAAACAAATTGCGACATCTATTTTATTGGGGGGGCATAACGCTTGATCAAGATGAAGAAACCTTGGTCAAAATAGCTAACCGCTTTCTAAGTGAGATCAAGAATGAAGATATTAAATCCTGGTTACTTTGGCGTATGGATATCCGTAGCATTATTTCGGCAATGCGTAGACGCAAAGAAGGACAAAGCGCACCCAAAGGCATACTTTGGGGGTATGGAAATTATATACATCATATATCAAATAATTGGGCTAGCCCCTGTTTCAAACTTGAACATCGATATCCATTTTTACCCGAAATAAAAAAGCACCTTCAGGTGAGTAAAAGCTATGACCTTGAACGCTGTTTACTCACTGCAATATGGCATTTTTATAGCACCCGACAACCTACAGAGCCATATGGTTTCTCTGCAGTCGTTTTGTACCTTATGAAGTGGGATCTGATAGACCGTTGGCGACAATATGATACCGAAATAGGTGCAGAGCGTTTTAGCCAGCTTGTCAGTACATGCATGCCAAAAGCATTAAAATTTTAAAGGATATAACATGAACACATCATTAGAACTTGTGAACGAGCAAAATGAAACCCAGTGCTCTGATAATATTTCCGCCAAAGTGGTTGCCGTTAATGATGATGTACTCACAATTGAATCACTCTCTTCAGCATTAGCAAACAGCAAACACTTAACTAAAAATGAAATGGTGTACATTTACCCTAGCTACTCACAAAGCAGCCATAAAGAAAAGTTAAAAGCAGAAGTATTGAGAGTCAAAGGTCAACGTGCAGATGTACAGGTATTTGAAGATACGTCGGGTATTGCCATTGGTGATCCGGTTGAGCAAACAGGCGAATTGTTATCTGTTGAACTTGGCCCGGGGTTATTAAGACAAGTCTTTGATGGCTTGCAAAACCCCCTGCACCGTCTTGAGGTTTTACATGGTAAATTTTTATTAAGAGGCGCCGAAATATCTGCGCTCGATCGACAAGAAAAGTGGGCCTTTGCTGCAACAACAAGAGTCAATGACGAAGTTGAAGCGGGTGATGTGTTAGGTACTGTTCAGGAAGGTCGATTCACGCATAAAATCATGGTGCCTTTCAATCTGGAAAATACCGTCACAGTTGACTGGATTCAAGAAGGGACGTTCAATGTTGATACGGTTATCGCCAGACTGATAGAGCCGACAGGTAAACTCCATGAAATAACCATGGTGCAGAAATGGCCTGTCCGCATCCCGATCCCCAAAAAACTGATCAAATCCGGCAAATGCATTAAGCACTACCCTGATGAGCCCATGCTGACCACTCTTCGCTTAATAGATACATTTTTTCCTATTGCAAAAGGAGGTACTGCCTGTATACCAGGCCCTTTTGGTGCTGGCAAAACAGTTCTTCAAAACCTGATTTCTCGTTATTCCGATGTGGATATTGTTATCGTAGTCGCATGCGGTGAACGTGCCGGTGAGGTAGTTGAAACCATTAGCGACTTCCCTAGATTACAAGACCCACATACGGGGGGTACATTGATGGATCGCACCATCATAATCTGTAATACATCCTCTATGCCTGTAGCCGCCCGAGAAGCATCTATTTATACCGGTGTGACGCTTGGAGAATATTATCGTCAAATGGGGTTTAATGTTTTATTACTGGCCGATTCAACCTCACGCTGGGCACAGGCTATGCGTGAAACATCGGGCCGTTTAGAAGAAATCCCCGGTGAAGAGGCTTTCCCTGCTTATTTAGAGTCATCCATTAAAAACCTGTACGAACGCGCCGGAGTCATTCAAAATAATGATAACTCGAAAGGCTCACTCACCCTTATTGGCACAGTTTCTCCGGCCGGGGGCAATTTTGAAGAGCCCGTTACCCAGGCCACACTTAACACTGTAAAAGCATTTTTAGGACTTAGTTACGATCGCGCCTACAAGCGTTTCTACCCTGCCGTTGACCCGCTAATTTCATGGAGTCGATATTCTTCACAGCTGGCTAGCTGGTTCGAAAAAAATGTCAGTGAAAGTTGGTTAACGCACGTAAGCACCATTATGAGCTTACTCAATGAGGGTGAAGATATTGCAAGGATGATGCAGGTAACTGGTGAAGAAGGAGTAAGTAATGAGGATTATGTTACCCAACAAAAAGCCGTATTAGTTGATATGGTCTACCTTCAACAGGATGCGTTTGACCCCATTGATGTTTCAACAAATATTGAGCGGCAAAAAGAGAGTATCAGTTTACTTATCAGCATAATTAAACACGAAGTAAAGCTTGATTCAAAAGCCAGAATTAGAGAATGGTTTAATCGCATGACCGACACTTATCGAAACTTAAACTACGCGGCATTCAAAAGTGATTCATATCAGGAATATATTACCCAAATTGAAAAACTTCTAGCTGAATGCTAAGAAGAGACTCATCTGATAATACCGAACCTGGATAAAAGAGTAAGAAGGTGGAGCCTCTATAGCCTCCCTCCCAAAACTACCAGTGTAACCTGAATTGAAACTTACTCTATTTATTAAATCATTCAGGTGGTAATGAATAACTCCCTGTCACATGAGCAACTAACTCTTCTGACCCTTCACAGCGAATACCCACCTCACAAAATGCAATACGTTTGCCTAGTTTTAAAATACTGGCCTCAGCGATCAAATCAAGTTGCTCTGGTCGTTTTAAGAAATTTATATTCAAATTACTGGTCACAGCCATCGCCATTTCACCTAAGCTTCCTAGAATAGCCACATACATAGCCGTATCACCAGCCGTCATCATGACAGGCCCTGAGATGGTTCCTCCGGGTCTTAGGTGTTTATCTTGATAAGGTATTCTTATCCTAGCGTAGCCCTGCCTCACTTCTTCCACTTTTAAGCCTAGATCCCTCGCCATGGGTACCCATTCTTTAATACTGTCTTCTATTTCTTGCGCCTTAAGAGCCATTTACACATCTACCTAGTCGACCCTGAAAAAGTCCTGTTATGAGTTATGATTTTTTCTTGTTAAGCGTCTATTTTTACCCAGAGCGCATAAAGTTGCCCTCGGAATTTATAAAAAATAAATAACACTTCGGATGCTTTTTCCTTCATGCATCAAATCAAATGCTTCATTAATCGATTCAAGCGGTAGCGTATGTGTTATAAAATCTTGTAGATTAAACTCACCGGCTAAATATTGTTCAACAATCCCCGGCAACTCACTTCTTCCTTTAACACCGCCAAATGCTGTTCCACGCCATACACGACCTGTCACTAACTGAAAAGGCCGCGTCGATATTTCTTGGCCTGCACCCGCAACCCCGATAATGACGGACTCACCCCATCCTTTATGGCAACACTCAAGTGCTGAACGCATCACATCAACATTGCCGATACACTCAAAAGAAAAATCAACCCCACCATCCGTTAACTCAACGATGACCTCTTGAATGGGCTTTTCATAGTTTTTCGGGTTAATACAATCTGTCGCGCCTAATTTTTTAGCGAGTTCAAACTTACTGTCATTAATATCTATCACAATAATACGGCTGGCTTTTGCCATGACAGCCCCGATGATGGCAGACAAACCAATGCCACCTAAACCAAATATGGCAACCGTATCACCCGCTTTCACTTTCGCGGTATTTAAAACAGCTCCCATACCCGTAGTCACACCACAACCTAATAAACAAACTTCTTCTAATGGTGCTTTTTTATTCACTTTCGCTAAAGAAATTTCTGGCAACACGGTATATTCAGAAAAAGTGGATGTACCCATATAGTGATAAATAGGTTGACCGTCTTTATAGAAGCGTGTCGTGCCATCAGGCATTAAGCCTTTACCTTGAGTGGATCTGATTTTCTGGCATAAATTAGTTTTTCCTGACAGGCAAAACTTACATTCGCCACATTCTGGTGTATATAAAGGGATAACGTGATCGCCAACGACGACCGATGTAACCCCCTCACCCACAGCTTCAACGATACCACCACCTTCATGGCCTAATATCGCTGGGAAAATACCTTCCGGGTCTTCACCGGACAGCGTAAATGCGTCTGTATGACACACACCACTTGCCACAATCTTCACCAACACTTCGCCAGCCTTAGGCATCATGACATCGACTACTTCGATTGAAAGTGGCTGATTCGGCCCCCATGCAATGGCTGCTTTTGACTTGATGAATTGATCTGTCATAACACTATCCTTAAACAATAATAAAATACGATGATGAAGAATTAATGATCCCAGTTTACGCCCAGACCTTCACGTAATCATCAACATCCAGTTCGGGTACACTTTTTAATTCTCCAGCAGGTGTTCCTAGATATAAAAAGCCGACAATGGATTCATTCTGCTTTAAACCTAAACCCTGGCATACCTCTTTATTAAGCGCTATATCCCCCGTTCGCCATATACCGCCATAACCTAGCGCCTGCAGGGCCACTAACATGTAACCTACCCCCACACCGCAAGACAAGATTTGCTCCTCATTTGGTACTTTTGAATGTTCAGTCACTGATGCGATGGCGACAACAATCATAGGGGCACGTAAAGGCATGGCTTGTAATTTTTCAATCTTGAACTCATTGAGCTCTTCACCTGTGGCTTCTGCAAGTGACTGAGATGCCTTTAAAAACAGTTGACCCAGCTTATCGCGAGCCTCACCCGCTATGACTAAATATCGCCACGGCCTTAGCATCATATGATCTGGCGCTCTTAAAGCAGACTTAAACACTTTTTCCAGCTCTTGTGCGTTTGGTGCAGGCTCAACTAAACGAGGAGATGAAACACGCTGACAAAGCAGCTCTACTAATGAGGTATCCATATACTTTCCCTAAACTTGACCTGAGAACAAGCGACACTGTAGTAATAAACAATAGTAATAAACAATAGTAATAAACAATAGTAATAAACATTTGCTTACTCAAACCGGATAATTAATCACCGTTATTTTATGCTTGCTGTCGCTACTTAACTACCTACAATAAACGCATTTTTTAATATCTAATAGATTTGTTTCCAGCGTGCAGAACTGGTAGGCTTCGCTGTTATTTTTCAAGTAGTGGTTACAATGACATCTATAAAATCACCCTCTTTTAAAACCCATATTCCTGATCAGGATGATGGGCCACCGTCTGTAATGCCCGCATACAATGGCCGCATTCTGGCTTATCTTGCATCCTGCATTACTATTTCTGTGGGAATTCTAGAACAGCACTTACCAAACTATATGATCTGGTTCATTCCGGGCGCCATGCTTTGGCCACATATACTGTATTTCATTATTAGATATTTAAAACTTGAGCACAGTGCGCCCGCTCGTGAATATACGCTACTATTAGATGCCGTTATAGTTGGTATCACCATTGTGCTTATCAATTTTAGTGTCACGGTTAGTGTTTATAATATTCTAATGGCCAGCTTTAGTTTTGTTGTGGTCGGCGGTATCGCTTTATGGCTTAAAGGCATGATGGTCGTATTGTTGTCTGTCATTTTGTCTTCCATGATATTTGGCCTCAGTTTCGCAGGTGAGTCTCCGTATCTTGTCGATCTCGTTGCAGGGCTAAGCGTTGGTTTCTACGTTTCTATCACTGCTTACTATACACACCAGCAAGCCAAAGCCTTGCACCTCGCTAAACACCAGATTCAGTCTCAGAGAGAGCAATCGATCTCTCTGTCTCATAAATTAGCAAAATACTTATCCCCTCAGGTCTGGCAGTCTATTTTTACGGGTGAGCGAGATGTGCGCTTAGAAACGCAACGTAAGCGACTCGCTATTTTCTTTTCAGACATAAAGGGTTTTACCGAACTATCTGAAGAAATGGAGCCTGAAGGGCTTACTGATTTATTAAATAACTACTTCAATGAAATGTCACAAATTGCACTGAAATATGGTGGCACAATTGACAAATTTATTGGTGACAGCATCATGATTTTCTTTGGTGACCCAACAAGTCGAGGTGCTAAAGAAGATACTATTGCCTGTGTATCGATGGCGATAGAAATGCGCAAACACATGAAAATACTTCGTCAAAAATGGCAAAGTAAAGGCATCAAGACCCCCCTTCAAATTCGCATTGGCATTAGTACCGGTTTTAGTACCGTCGGTAATTTTGGTGCAGAAAACAGAATGGACTATACGATTATTGGCAAGGAAGTTAATCTTGCTTCTCGCTTGGAGTCTTTATGTGAACCCGGTGAAATTCTTGTCTCTTATGAAACCTTTGCACTGATTAAAGATAAAGTAATGTGCAGGGATAAGGGTGAAATTACGGTAAAAGGTTTCTCCCGCCCTGTTCCCATTTACCAGATTGTCGATTTACGACGAGATATCGGTGCTGGTCAAAGCTTCATTGAACATGAAACAGAGGGTTTTGCGATGTATCTAGATACAGGGAAAATCAATGTCCAGCAGAAGGACGCCATTATTAAAGCGCTGGATAGAGCGAGTGAAAAATTAAAAGACAGTTAGTTTTTAATTACTGTCTCAGGGTTCGAATTAAGGGTGCCTTGTTGTCTCTATCAAATGTTGCTCGGTAAGGGTTTATGTCTAATCCGCCCCTTCGGGTATAACGAGCATAAACACTGAGTGATTTACACTGACACTTTTCTAGCAGGTCTGTAAAAATCCGCTCGACGCAATGCTCATGAAAATCCTGACATTCTCGAAATGAAACGACATATCTTAGTAAAGAAGCCTCATCTATTTTTGGCCCTTTATAATCTATAAAAATAGAAGCCCAGTCCGGTTGACCGGTAACAGGGCAATTTGAACGCAGCAAATGCGAGCAAACTTTCTCAGAGACGTTTTCCTGCCCTGCAAGCCTTAGTATTAAGGCATTTGGTTGATACTCAAAACCGTCAACATCCAAGCCATCTAAACAGTTATAAGCACCTACCTGATCTAATTTTCCAAGTAACAAATCTGCTCGCCTTAGAGTAACATGAACGTGTGCCCCCGCTGCATGTGATAAGTCTTTTTCAAGCAGTTTAGTGACTTTGTCAGATGATTCGAATTGCTCATGATTTAGTGAATTTAAATATAACTTAAACGACTTGGACTCGACCATAAACCGAGAGTTTGCTGGAAAATGAAAATCCGCAATCGCGACAAATGGTTTACCTTTCGAATTTAACCAAGACAGCTCATAGCCAGTCCAAATATCTTCACCATGAAAAGGCAGCTCTGTCGTTATATTCAGCGAAGCTCGGTTCTGGCTGCGCACCAAGGGGAAAAGTAAAGATGGACTATAGCGATTGGAATAGTCGGTATCTTTACCGAGCAAGCTTTTAGATGCATCGGTCATTATTCTTAACCCTAACAACACATAAATAGACAATACAAATAAACGACATAAATAGACTGTCGCACCTTATAGATAACTAAGAACGAATGCCAATTCCCTTGTTTAATAAATATAGGGCATAAGAAAAGCCTACGATAATAAAACTACAAATCATCAAATAAGCGAAGCCAATATCGACATCGCTTACGCCTAAAATGCCATACCTAAACGCATTAACCATATAAAGAATAGGATTAAATTGAGACACGGACTGCCAAAACTCGGGTAATAGTGAAATACTATAAAACACGCCACCCAAGTAAGTTAAGGGCGTCAGAATAAAGGTCGGCACAATCGAAATATCGTCAAATTTGGTGGCAAAAATGGCATTAATAAAACCGCCAATTGAAAACAATATTGCCGTCAGCAACACGGTTGTTGCTGTAATCCAAACATGCTCAACACTTAAGTTGGTAAAGCCGAGCGAGAGTAAGGTGACGATTAAGCCTACCGCTAAACCGCGACCCACACCACCCATGACATACCCCAACAAGACAACCCAATTAGGCACCGGAGATACCAGAATTTCTTCGATACTATGTTGAAATTTCATTCCAAAAAATGACGATACGACGTTAGAATAAGAATTTGTGATGACCGACATCATGATCAAACCAGGCACAATAAATTCCATATAATCAAAACCGCCCATATCTCCAATGCGCGAACCAATTAGGTTGCCAAAGATAACAAAGTAAAGTGCCATCATGATGGCCGGAGGTAATAATGTTTGAATCCAAATACGCGTAAAACGGCGAATTTCTTTCACTACAATTGTTGAAAAAGCTATCCAGATTTGCATAATATTCATCATTAATTCCCTATTTAAGCTTGCTGACCGGTTTCAACCAAGTCTAAAAAAAGCTCTTCCAAACGATTTGACTTGCTTCTCATACTCGTGACACGCCATGAAAAATCATGCAATTTATCGAATAATTGATTGATATTTTGCAGTTTATTAACATCTACCTCTAGCTGGCCTTCGTTATTAATACGTGTTTGAAAACCATCAATATCAGGTGCAGTCTCTAAACTTGTATCTACATCGAGAATAAAGGTCTCTAGGTTTAGCTTATTCAACAGTGCTTTTTTCGTCGTATTTTCCAGAATACTACCTTTATCAATAATGGCGATAGTACGACACAACGCTTCTGCTTCTTCTAAATAATGAGTTGTTAAAATAATGGTAGTGCCTTGTGCGTTTATCTCCTTTAAGAAGTCCCACATTGAACGCCTTAACTCAATATCCACACCGGCTGTTGGCTCATCTAATATCAGGAGTTTTGGTTTATGGACCAAGGCACGAGCAATCATCAGACGACGTTTCATACCGCCTGATAACATTCGGGAAAGCACATCACGCTTTTCCCATAAGCCTAATTTTTTAAGGTAGAAGTCTGCACTCTCTGCTGAAACCGAAGCGGGAATACCATAATAACCCGCCTGCGTAATCAGAATATCGCGAACCTTTTCGAACTGATTAAAATTAAACTCTTGAGGAACAACCCCTAAACAGGTTTTCGCATTCACTAGGTCTGCATCCAGATCATGGTCAAATATTTTTACCTCACCCGAGGTTTTATTTACCAAAGAAGAAACAATACCCAAGGTTGTAGATTTACCTGCACCATTGGGCCCCAATAAAGCAAAGAAGTCCCCCTGCTCAACCGAAAAGCTTATGCCCTTAAGTGCTTGATAGCCATTATCATAGGTTTTACTTAAATTGGTAATTTCAAGCGCTTTTGTCATAGTAAGGCCTACTGGAATTTTATGAATTCAGTTATACAGCGAGGTTTGCTTATGTGGAGGCGAGTTTATCATTTTCAAGTATGATCTATTTATTACACGTTTTTCTTATTATTAAGATAGTTCTTTTGATAAACATCTACCCCCATTTGCTTAATTTGAAACTCAATCATTTTTTCAAAAGGCTGTAATAGTTTTTCAGATTGAAAGTGTTGATCCAACAGAACCAACACTTTAGAAACGGCTTCGACCGTAGCAAGAGCACCAGCTTGTTGTGCCTGTCGGATGCGGTATCGACTTTCTCCGGCATTCACCAACTGAAGCGTTGACAACGCTTTAAGCCAAGGGTTGCAATGCAGCAGCTCTCGCGTATTTCGCCATGTTCCGTCAAGTAATATGATGGAGTCATACCTCTTCTTCAAGTGGGTCGCTATGGAATGATCTTTTTCAAAATCGTGTATATAGTGGCTGACTCGCTCATTCAACGGTGATGGATAGATTAATAAAGGCTTAGAGCAGGCGCATTCTTTCAATTTATTTCTTATATACGCGTCAGAGATCGTAATTGCAGAAATGACACAAGACCTTGCTAAGCCTAACTCTACAATTTTAGCCGTTCCAATAGCTTTGTTTTTTTCATCAGGATGCTGCAGTACCAATACTGCTATTGCATTGTCTTGAGGACTTAAATAGCTACAAATGCAAGCAAGATGAGGTTTAGAGCATTTAGAGCAGTATTGCCTTGCCATAGCACTAACTCATTGCATAAGGGGAGAAAAAATAATAGAGCGATTATAACAGTTGCAATACGGATATGAAAAAAACAAGCGAAAAAACAAGGTTAGCTAGCAGCAAATGTCGATGCAATATGTTTCCATGACCATTTTGAGGTAGCACCACTTAATAGGTACTGGTTTTCATCAATATTATAAGCACCTTTAGGCAGACTATCTTTGATATGGACGGCGTCATTCGGCTTGCCTGTCAGGCTTCGCTCTTTCAGATCAACGATTTTGCCATGCTTTAAGGTCTTTTTATTCTCATCCAGGACGATCATAACCTTAGGCAATAAGCGCCGATCCTGATTATGCCCTGTCACGATACCCACCTCATTAGAACTTAGCTCGACTAGGGTTCCGGTTGGAAATACGCCAACGGCTTCGATAAACCTTTCGACAATATCTTGCTGAAAACTAATATTTCTCAATTCGTATAAACTTGATACAGCCGCCAAGGGTGATAAACCCATACTGTCATCACGCGGCGTAATAAGCTCTTGATAATAATGAACTAAACCTGCAATTTTAGCTAACAGTGGAATTCTTTCTCCGGTCACACCTTTTGGAAAACCTGTTCCGTTATGGCGCTCTTGATGAAATTCTACGATTGATAATACGCCTTTGGGTAAATCTTCCATCGAAGCCAATACAGCCAGACTATGCTGTACATACTGTTGATATTCAGCCTTATACTCAGGATGAGCTTCTATCTCTGAACCTTCTATCACATCTAATAACTCTTGAGATAATTTCGTTTTCCCTAAATGTGCGAGTAAAACCCCCATTGCCAACGATTTAAGCTGGGACTTATCAAGACCTAAATGCCGACCAAACACCAATGCCCAAATAGATGCTTTAACAGAATGCTGGTAACTATAGGCATCCTGGTCATTCATTTTCGCCAACCATACCAACGCATCCGGGTTTCGAATGACGCTATCGACCATACCTTCTGCAACATTTTCTGTTTCTTTAAGCGTTTGTCTAAGTGTTAAAGGGTTATCATCTAAAACACTGGAAAAAACATGACTAATGGCTTCATAGACATGTTTATGAAGCTTTTCCGCCTTTGTTACTTCTTTATTAATAGTATTGACTACTCGATGGGTTATTGGCGATTTAATCACTATGGGCGGCAAATTAACCACATGGACTTCTGTTTTCTTTTCAATAATGGGCTTTTTCTTTTTCCCATCAAACGGTGTATGAGCCTCTTGTGCCATTTTCGTCTTTTGTTTTTGAACATCAACATAGACATATTTACAATATTGGGTAAGCGCCTGAACATCATCATCTAAACGAATATAAAAACCCTGCAAAGGGAATGGGGTTTCATGCCAAGGACAATCTAAATCTGCAACAAACATCCCTTCTTTTAAGGCATTGACCTCTATTTTTAGTCGTTTTGTTGACATGACAACACCTGCGTAATTTTAAAAGAGATCCACATAATAAAATTTCACTCCTCTATTAATTGTAGTATCAGAACTCTAATTCTGCCTGTTCACGAAAGAAACACCACTTTCAAAGGTAGCAATGTGTAAATACACGTAACCAATATAGCTTTTTTATTTTATTTGATAAGCAAGTCGCAAAAATCCATGAGCATTAAGGTATAAATTACTCTTTTTCACAAACGGATGAATGATTAAATAAAGGAGGAACCAAGGCTTCAATATCCTCACCATCAACAGACTTTGTAGCTATCACATAAGGAACTTCAGAATTGAGTAAGTAGTCTGTGCTAATTTTTTTGCCTGAAACAATGTGTTCAGTTTCTTTCGGTCGACAAGAAATTGTCATTATAAGTTCACCCTCTAAGGCTAAAATATCTGTCGCGCCTTGTTTGTCAGTAATTGCTGCACAGGTCTGATTTTCTTGTATTTTTAAACCTCGCCTATCTGTATCCATACGATTTTTCCCACAATAACTGATCCCGGGACCATCCATATCGTTACAGCGCAAGCCTTTACCAAAACTATCATCATAAAACCGCAAGACTCTCTTACTACACTGTGTTTCAAGAATAACGGGCAAGGCTCTGAATTCATTACTTTTCCAGCCTTGGTATCTGACAGTTTGCCAATACACTCTAAATTGCCTCTGCTCACCACTTGCAGACTCAGCAGTAAACAGGCCGTAGTGAGTTTTATATTCTGATGTCGCACAGCCACCTAACATTAGGCCGAGCAAAACAACAACAGTAGCTCGAGACAGACTGACAAAACTCACAAAAATCCTCCAAGGTGCTAAAAACACTAGTGTATCGCTTGTCATAAGCTATATCTATTTTAAATAGCTTATACCATAGACGTTTAAAGTAATTGATCATCAACGTCAGAGTGCATTCTTTTAGGATAAGTAGCTTTTAAGATAAAAAGCTTGACCTAACCCACATCATAACAGAGAATGATTCTTATTTAGTTTAACATTAACAATCAACCATAAGGTCACATACTTTATGCTCCAAGCAAAACATGTATTGCCCAGCCTAATTGCAAGCGTATTGATGCTTTCGAGTACACTTTCTTTTGCTGGTGAAGTAAACGTCTACTCTTACCGTCAACCTTTTTTAGTTCAGCCATTGTTTGATAAATTTACCGAAGCAAGCGACATAAACGTAAATGTTGTTTTTGCGAAAAAAGGCCTCACCGAAAGACTAGCAAGAGAAGGCCGGAACTCCCCTGCTGATTTAGTATTTACCGTTGATATCGGTCGTTTAGTCGAAGTTGCAGACAAACAACTCACCCAAGCCGTTAATCTAAATAGCTTAAATAAAAATATTCCTGAGCAGTATCGTGACCCTAAAGGTCATTGGTTCGGTTTAACAACTCGTACTCGCTCCATTTTTGCGTCAAAAGAACGTGTTGATTTAAAAAATATACAAAACTATGAAGATATGAGTAAGCCTATCTGGAAAGGTCGTATCTGTAGCCGAAGCGGCAAGCACCCCTATAACTTGGCATTCATTGCATCAATGATTGCAAATAATGGTTTAGAAAAAACAACAACATGGCTTAAAGGCGTTAAAGAAAACTTAGCCCGAAAACCCCAAGGCAACGATCGTTCTCAGGTTAAAGCCATAAAAGAAGGTGTCTGCGATATTTCATTAGGTAACAACTATTACTTCGGCAAAATGTTAATGGATAAAGAGCAGAAAGCCTGGGCAAATTCTGTCAATATTATTTTCCCAAACCAGAATAATAGAGGCACGCATGTGAACATTAGCGGCATGGCGCTTACAAAATATGCTCCAAATAAAGAAAATGCCAAAAAACTCATGATTTTCTTAAGCGAACAACAAGCTCAAGAAATCTATTCAGAGCAAAACTTCGAATACCCCGCTAACCCTAAAGTAGATATGTCTAAATTGCTTCGTTCATGGGGCGACTTCAAAGCTGACAAACTATCTTTAGCTGAAATAGCGAAACTGCGTAAACAAGCAGCTCAACTAGTTGATCAAGTGGCATTCGACGATTAAACTTCATGCCTTGTAAAATTGACGTTATATAAGCACCTATAGGTTAAATAAACACCTGTAAGTTAAATAAGAAAAGGTATTGCTTCTTTATGAATAAATGCCTTTTGGCTTTCCTGTAATAATATTGTTTACTGAAACCCCCAAGCGCCCTTAAGGCAATTTATGCGATTAAGATTAAAAGGTTTTTTCTTTAATAATGGCTGGTTCTTATCATCCCTGACTATCGCATTATTCGTTGCTTTACCGATCATTTCTGTTGTTTACTTAGCATTATTTCCAGAAGAAAATGCCTGGACTCACCTGTTCAATACCGTTCTTCCATCCTATTTAAAAAATACGCTAATCCTCATGATAGGGGTCGGCAGTTTAAGTCTTTTAATCGGAACTGGAGCCGCATGGCTGGTCGCCATGTACGATTTCCCAGGCAAAAAATGGTTAAGCTGGGCGCTTTTATTGCCTTTTGCTGTGCCCGCTTATGTGATTGCCTATGTCTATACCGATTTATTAGAATTTGCTGGGCCACTACAAACAGCCATGAGAGGTTTAATGGGCTGGCAAACAGCGCGCGATTATTGGTTCCCTTCGATCAGAAGCATGGGCGGTGCAATATTGATGATGTCTTTAGTGCTTTATCCATACATCTACATGCTTGCAAGGGCGGCTTTCCTAGAGCAATCAGTATCACTTTATAGAGTATCAAGAAGCCTCGGTTCATCTCCTTTTGCATTTTTTATACGCGTCTCTCTACCCATTGCCAGACCAGCTATCGCCGTAGGCTTGTCACTTGTTCTGATGGAGACCTTAAATGATTTTGGAACGGTAGATTATTTTGCCGTAAGGACCTTAACCGCAGGGCTTTATGACACTTGGTTAAATATGGGGAATTTAGGGGGCGCTGCACAAATAGCAGTACTTATGGTCGTTGTGGTGGTTATCCTCATTTCACTGGAACGGTACTCACGTAGAAAGCAAAAGCAGTATCATTCTCGTAACTCTGGCGAGCCAATTCCTGCTACAAAACTAAAAGGGGTTCCTGCCTATGCAGCAACAGTTGCGGCACTCTTACCTGTTATTCTAGGTTTTATTATTCCATTGTGCATTTTAGCAAGCTTTGCATGGGATAACTTATCAAGTTCTTGGGATGCCAAGTTTATTACTTATGCCTTCAATAGCTTTAGCTTAGCAGCCTGTGCAGCAATTATTACGCTTATTCTTGGGGTCATTTTAACCTATACAAAACGCTTAAATCCCTCTCGCCGAACACAAACGTTGGTTGGAATATCAAGCCTTGGTTATGCCATTCCTGGTGCTGTCCTAGCAATTGGTGTCATTATTCCATTTGCAGCCTTCGACAATCTCGTCGACGGTTGGATGCGTGAATACTTTAACCTATCCACTGGACTTATTTTGAGTGGCACATCTTTCGCTATTATTTTTGCCTACTCGGTCCGGTTTTTGGCTGTTGCATCAGGTTCTGTTGAGTCCAGTTTAAGTAAAGTCACCCCTAATATGGATATGGCAGCTAGGTCATTAGGCCACACTCAACTGCAAACCCTGCTTAAAATACACCTGCCCATTATAAAAAAAGGTGCCTTAACGGGCATGCTGGTGGTATTTGTAGATTGCTTGAAAGAACTTCCTGCTACACTCATCCTAAGGCCCTTCAACTTTGAGACGTTGGCAACACAAGTTTATCAATTTGCATCAGACGAATTAATTGAGCAAAGCGCCTTATCCGCCTTAATAATTGTACTAGTTGGAATAATTCCAATTGTATTGCTAGACAAAAGTATCAGCCGTAAGCCAAACTCGTCCACTTCGTAAACGTTAACTGTCAGGCTTTTATTTCTCTTTAACCTAGATTCATAAATAATGGACGTTTGAATGAGCTTTATTTGGATACTGGTTGCCTTTCTTTTTGGCTATGGGGCAAAGCAACTCAGCCTGCCCCCTTTAGTTGGTTATCTCTTAGCGGGGTTCATTCTTCATGGGTTTGGTGTTGAACCCGAGGCATCACTTCAAACATTGGCCGATCTTGGCATCTCATTAATGCTGTTTACCATTGGCCTGAAAGTTAATTTCAAACAATTATTAAAAAGGGATATATGGTCGTCCTCACTAGGGCATATGACAGCTTGGGTTATTTTTCTTTTCCCCGTTTTAACATTATTAGCAGCCATCGTTAGTTTAGAATACCTTAACCTTTCCTTATCAGAAGCAGCTTTAGTCGCTTTTGCACTTAGCTTTAGCTCGACAGTTTGTGCCATAAAAGTATTAGAGGATAATGCAGAACTGAAAACCAAGCATAGCGATCTGGCTATTGGGATTTTAATTGTTCAGGATATTGCTGCCGTAGCCTTTCTGATTGTCGCAACAGGAAAGATACCGAGTGTGTGGGCTCTCTGCTTATTTGGGCTTATTCTGATCAGACCCTTCCTAAAATGGTTATCAAACTCAAGTGGACACGGAGAACTTTTACCCTTACTGGGCTTCCTTTTAGCCTTAGGCGGTGTGCAACTATTTGAATTAGTGAACTTAAAAGGTGATTTAGGCGCGCTTGTAATAGGGATGCTAATCGCCGGCTTGCCAAAAGCCAACGAGCTGTATAAATCTTTAATGAGTTTTAAAGACTTATTCCTTATCAGTTTTTTTCTGTTAATAGGCTTTACAGCACTCCCCACGATTGATATGTGGTTAATCGCCTTAGTGTTCAGTTTAGTACTTCCTATCAAACTTATTCTGTTCTTTTTCATACTCACGAGCCTTGCACGCCGTGCTCGAACCAGTCTATTAACATCGTTATTACTGGCTAATTACAGTGAATTTGGGTTAATTGTTGCCAGTTTAAGCGTTAGCCAAGGCTGGTTATCTGAGCAATGGCTGGTCATTATAGCGCTATCTGTTTCACTATCATTTGTCTTCAGCACACTGGTTTATAAGTCTGCTCACAGCATATATGGCGCGAATAAATCATGGCTGCTCAAGTTTCAAAAACAGCATGGTGATCTACTCACCCCCTATGAATATCCAGACAATGCACAAATATTAATTATTGGAATGGGGCGTGTTGGAACAGGTGCATACGAAGAATTAGCAAAACACTACCCTCAAGAAATTTGGGGCTTAGACGTTGAACAAGGCCGAGTAAATAATTACAAAGAAAGAGGCCTTAATGTGACATGGGGCGATGCCGATGACATTGAATTTTGGGAAAACATAAACCTAAACCAAATTAAACTTGTCATGTTAGCCATCCCCTCTGTCGTTGAAATGAAAAACATTCTGATGCAACTTAAAAAATCAAATTACTCCGGCCGGATTGCTGTCATTGCAAGATATGAAGATGAACGTGAAGAACTTCTAAAGCTAGGCGCAGATGTTGCCTTCAACTATTATGCTGAGGTGGGCATTGGCTTTGCTGAAGAAAGTATTCATTTATTAAAGTAGCATTTTTAAAATCATCACTGCTCTGTAAATAAATGACATAAAAAAACCACCATAACAACATAGTCAGGTGGTTTTTTAAATCTTGTAAACACTAAAGATGGAACACTTCATCAATCTCATATTCTACAATGCCATCTGGCACTTTCACACCGACAACATCGCCTTCTTCTTTACCGATAATGGCTCTCGCAATGGGGGAGGATATCGATATTTTGCCCAGTTTAATATTTGCTTCATCATCACCCACAATGTGATAACGAACACTCTGGTCAGAGTCAATATTGATCAATGAAACCGTTGTGCCAAAAATAACCTTACCGGTATGAGGGATCGACAAAACATCTATGACTTGAGAATTTGAAAGTTTCGCTTCAACTTCCTGAATTCGCCCTTCGATAAAACTCTGCTGCTCACGTGCTGCATGGTACTCTGCATTTTCTTTTAAGTCACCATGCTCTCTAGCTTCTGATATTGATGCGATAACCTCAGGACGTTTAATCGTTTTGAGTGTAACAAGCTCTTCTCTAAGTGCTTTTTCACCTTGAACGGTCATAGGAATTCTATGCATTATTCTTCCTTTTACTCGTGATAATGATTTATTGTTGGAGTAGACCTTTATAAATGTAAATCCTGTAAACGTCTTACTTTTTTCTGCTCACCAAAACGAATAGCTCGAGCTGTGGCATCACCACCCGCTAATGTCGTGCTATACGCAATTTTCTTCTGTAATGCAGACTGCCTTATTTGCGCTGAATCTGCAGTGGCTCGACGCCCTTCTGTAGTATTAACGATGAGATCAATTTCACCATTTTTAATCGCATCAACAATATGAGGACGACCTTCCATTACTTTATTAATATGCTCAACTTTAAGCCCTGCTGCTTCAATAGATTTTGCAGTACCTGAAGTCGCAACGAGTGAAAAACCTAATTCAGTTAAGCTCTTAGCTAACTCTACTATACCAGGTTTATCAACTTCCCTTACACTCAAGAATGCTTTGCCAGACGTTGGCAGAACACCGCCTGCGGCAATTACACCTTTTGCAAAGGCTTCTTCAAAACTATCACCAATCCCCATCACCTCACCCGTCGATTTCATTTCAGGACCTAAAATAGGGTCAACAGATGGAAATTTATTGAATGGAAAAACGGCCTCTTTAACGCTGAAATGCGTAGGAATAATTTCTTCTGTAAAACCAATTTCTTCTAAGGTTTTACCTGCCATACAGCGTGCAGCCACTTTTGCCAGCGACAAGCCAATGGCTTTAGAAACGAAGGGAACTGTTCTTGATGCCCGCGGATTTACTTCAATAACATAGATTAAGTCATCTTGATAGGCTAATTGAACGTTCATCAAACCAATAACACCTAATTCAATCGCCATTGCTTTTACCGCCTCACGCATCTCATCCTGAACGTCTTTTTCCAAGGTATAAGGTGGCAATGAGCACGCGGAGTCTCCTGAATGGACACCGGCTTGTTCGATATGTTGCATGATAGAACCAATCACAACCTGCTTACCATCAGATACTGCGTCAATATCTACTTCGATAGCCGCATTCAAAAAGTGATCTAATAAAACCGGGCTATCATTAGAAACTGTCACAGCCTCTTTCATGTATTTAACAAGTTCAGACTCGTTATATACAATTTCCATGGCACGACCACCTAAAACATACGATGGACGAACCACTAAAGGATAGCCAATTTTCTTAGCCGCTAAAATACCTTCATCCAAGCTTCGAACAGTGGCATTAGATGGCTGACGTAGCCCCAATTTTTCAATCATTTGTTGAAAACGCTCACGGTCTTCTGCTCTATCGATCGCATCGGGACTGGTGCCGATAATTGGCACACCTGCTTCTTCAAGACCACGCGCCAATTTAAGGGGCGTTTGGCCACCATAATGGACAATAACGCCTTTTGGCTTTTCTAATTGAACGATTTCTAAAACATCTTCCAGGGTAATTGATTCGAAGTATAACCTGTCAGACGTATCATAATCTGTAGAAACAGTTTCAGGGTTACAGTTAATCATAATCGTTTCATAACCATCTTCGCGCATCGCCAAAGCAGCATGAACACAGCAGTAATCAAATTCAATACCCTGACCAATTCTGTTCGGGCCACCACCAATAACAATTATTTTTTCTTTATCGGTGACATTAGACTCACACTCTTCTTCGTATGTTGAGTACATATAAGCAGTTGAAGAGGCAAATTCAGCCGCACACGTATCGACGCGTTTGTAAACAGGGCGAATACTAAAACCATGGCGTAATGTTCTGAATTCTTTCTCTGAAATGCTCAACAAAGAAGCTAAACGCTGGTCGGAAAAACCTTTTCTTTTTAAGCGCAACATGGCTTCAGCCGTCATATCCGTGCGCGTCATGTTTGACACAACACACTCTTCTTCGATCAAATCTTCTATCTGAACCAAGAACCAAGGATCGATACCACTTAATTTGTAAATTTCATCGACCGACATACCCGCTCTGAACGCATCACCGACATACCAAAGACGATCAGAACTAGGGTTACGTAATTCTTTGATTAGTTTAGCTTTTGAATCTTCAGTCTTTAAGTCAATAACAGGCTCGAATCCAGCCGAATCGACCTCTAAACCACGAATTGCTTTTTGTAGTGATTCTTGAAAAGTGCGACCTATCGACATCACCTCACCAACAGACTTCATCTGAGTCGTTAAGTGTGCATCCGCTTGAGGGAATTTTTCAAACGTAAAGCGTGGTATTTTGGTGACAACGTAATCTATCGCAGGTTCAAAAGACGCGGGCGTAGCGCCGCCAGTGATGTCATTTTGTAGCTCATCAAGCGTATATCCAATCGCCAGTTTCGCAGCCACTTTTGCAATAGGAAAACCTGTCGCTTTAGATGCCAATGCTGAAGAACGCGAGACACGCGGGTTCATTTCGATAACCACCATACGACCATCTTCAGGATTCATACCAAATTGAACATTTGAACCCCCTGTTTCAACACCTATCTCTCTTAGTACGGCAAGAGAAGCATTTCGCATGATTTGATATTCTTTATCGGTCAGCGTTTGAGCGGGGGCAACCGTAATAGAGTCACCCGTATGAACGCCCATTGCATCGAAGTTTTCGATTGAACAGATGATAATACAGTTATCTTTTTTGTCTCGAACAACTTCCATCTCGTATTCTTTCCAACCAATTAATGACTCATCGATTAAAAGTTCATTCGTTGGAGATAAATCCAAGCCACGCTCGCAAATTTCAACAAATTCTTCTTTGTTGTAAGCAATACCACCACCACTCCCACCCATCGTAAACGAAGGACGGATGATGCAAGGAAAACCTAACTGAGTTTGAACTTGAAGTGCTTCTTCCATGCTATGTGCAATAGCAGATCTCGGTGTCTCTAAGCCGATTGCTTTCATCGCCTTATCAAAACGTTCGCGGTCTTCGGCCTTGTCGATCGTATCTGCGTTCGCACCCACCATTTCGACAGTATATTTTTCCAGCACACCTTCACGCTCTAAATCCAGTGCGCAGTTCAAAGCAGTTTGTCCGCCCATTGTCGGCAATAAAACATCCGGACGTTCAACTTCAATAATTTTCTCTACTGTTTGCCAAGTAATTGGCTCTATATAAGTAGCATCAGCCATTGCAGGGTCTGTCATAATTGTTGCGGGGTTAGAGTTAACCAAAATAACTCGATACCCCTCTTCACGCAGAGCCTTACACGCTTGAGCGCCAGAATAATCAAACTCACAAGCTTGACCGATAACAATCGGACCAGCACCTAATATTAGAATACTCTTTATGTCGGTACGCTTTGGCATCTAAATTCTTTCCGTTTTCTAAAAGTGAGTTGCTTTTTAAATGAATCAATCCAAAAAGCAGAAAATATAGTTAATCATTTACACAGTAATTTCACAGACCAAGCATCATGATGATCTGCATGGCGAAGAGCCTATGTATATAGATTTTATCTATCGACATAATTACTCTTTATTAGCGTTCATCATCTCAATAAACTGATCAAAGAGCGGTGCAACATCATGTGGACCTGGGCTTGCTTCAGGGTGCCCTTGAAAACTAAATGCAGGCACGTCTGTTCGTTTAATACCCTGCAGTGACCCATCAAACAATGATTTATGCGTTGCCACTAAACAACCAGGCAAGGTCGCATCATCTACAGCAAAACCATGATTCTGGCTGGTAATCATTACTGTTTTGTTTTCTAAACATTGAACAGGATGGTTAGCACCATGATGGCCAAATTTCATTTTGAGTGTTTTAGCGCCACTTGCTAATGCAAGTAACTGATGACCTAGACAAATACCAAAGACGGGGATTTTCTTTTCCAGTATTTTCTGGATAGCAGTGATTGCATAGTCACAAGGCTCTGGGTCACCAGGTCCATTAGACAAAAACACCCCATCCGGGTTCATCGCCAAGACATCTTCTGCTGGCGTTTGTGCGGGAACAATCGTCAATTTACATCGACGCTCTGCAAGCATCCGTAAAATATTGTGTTTAACGCCAAAATCATATGCTACGACATGAAAGTCGGTATAACTTTGAGACTGATAGCCTGACTGAATTGTCCAGTTGCTTTCATTCCAGTCAGCCATTTTTTCGCGCGACACTTCTTTTGCTAAATCCATTCCTTTGAGACCCGGAAAAGATTTAGCCGCCGCTATCGCTGCCTCTTCTGAAATATTATCGCCTGCAAAAATACAACCATTTTGAGCACCCTTATCACGCAGAATTCGTGTCAGTCTTCGGGTATCAATTTCTGCAATCGCTACAATATTATTTTCTTTTAGATAGTCATCCAAAGACTTTTCAGAACGCCAGTTAGAAGCAACCAAAGGAAGGTTTCGAATTACCAAGCCAGCTGACCAAATTTGGTCAGACTCAATATCTTCAGAGTTAATACCAGTATTGCCTATATGTGGATAAGTTAAGGTAACGATTTGTTTTGCGTAAGATGGGTCAGTCAGAATTTCCTGATACCCTGTCATGGCTGTATTAAAAACAACCTCACCGATAGTTTCGCCATCGGCACCAATTGAGATCCCTTTGAATATGGATCCATCTTCTAGAGCTAAAATTGCAGGTTTAGTCAACGCCATTTCCTCGTCGTAATCGGCTAGGAGAAATAATTAAAGAAACCGTCTTTAAGCGGGTTTAAGTGGCGTTTTTAACAGATACAAGTTGCAAAAAAGCGAGACAGAGCATTTCTCTACCTCGCTTTATGATTATATCTTCGAGTCACACAGACCGGCCGCTTTCAACACGTCCTGCAACCACTCAAACGGCGGCATTGTACACATTTTGAGACTTTGTGTCTATTAACAATAACCGCTATCTTTGCTTGATTCGTATTAGAGTGGTGTTTTTTGAGACTCTATTTAAGACCCAACACATCACGCATATCGTAAAATCCGGCATCTTTCAAATGAATCCATATTGCAGCTCTTACAGCGCCACGCGCAAAAGACATACGACTAGAGGCTTTATGGCTAATTTCAATTCTTTCACCCTCTCCCATAAACATAACCGTATGATCGCCTACAACATCACCACCACGCACTGTTGCAAAACCAATCGTTTCTTTTTCCCTTGCACCAGTCTGACCTTCTCGACCATAAACTGACACTGCTCGCAGATCACGATTCAAAGCATCCGCTACAGACTGCCCCATAGCCAGCGCTGTACCAGAAGGCGCATCGACTTTGTGTCTATGATGCGCCTCATACACCTCAACGTCGTAATCATCTCCAAGCGCCTGAGCAGCTTTTTCCAGAAGATTTAAACAAACATTTACACCTGTACTAAAATTAGCAGCTTTGCAAATAGACGTTTGTGCCTGATAAGAAAGAAGTATTTCTTCTTCCTCGTTTGAAAAGCCCGTTGTTCCCACCACAATACCTTTCTGATTTGAGGCGCAAACTTTTGCATTCGCCAAGGTTGCCTGAGGAGCAGTAAAATCAATTAGCACATCAAAATCATCAACACACGACTCTAAACTACCACTTACCTTGACACCACAAACCCCCAAACCGGCTAACTCGCCCACATCGACACCAAGCAAAGAGCTTTCAGGCCTTTCTATCGCCGCTGTCAACACAGCATTATCTGCAAGCGAAACCGCCTCTATTAGCATCTTCCCCATTCGGCCAGCCGCACCTGTTACCGCAATTCTTGTCGTTGTCATAGTTAGACCCAAACCCCAAAATCAATCGATATTATGCACTTATCTTTGCTGCATTCCAGCTTCGAGAACCTCAAAAAAGGAAAGCGAAGCTGGAAAACATTTAAAGCTTCATATCATCAAAAAAGCTTTTCACTCCTTCAAACCATGAATGCTTTTTTGGTGCGTGTTTTTTATCACCGTCTTTTTCAAGTGTCTGTTGAAAGTCACGAAGAATATCTTTTTGTTTTTTAGACAAATTAACCGGTGTTTCAACAGTCACACGGCACATCAAGTCACCAGCACCACCGCCACGAACAGGCGCAACCCCCTTACCTCGCAATCGGAACATTTTCCCAGTTTGGGTTTCTTCAGGAATACGCAACTTAACACGCCCATCTAAAGTCGGCACCTCAAGCTCACCACCCAATGCTGCATCAACCAACGAAATAGGTACTTCGCAATAAAGATTCTTACCATCTCTAACAAAAATAGGATGTTCTTTCACAGAAACTTGAACATACAAATCACCAGAGGGTGCTCCATGCGTTCCTGCTTCACCCTCACCCGCTAAACGGATACGATCACCCGTATCAACACCAGCAGGCACTTTTACAGATAAGGTTTTCTGCTCTTCAATTACACCTGCACCATGACATGATTTACACGGATCTTTAATTGTCGTTCCCTGCCCGCGACACTGCGGACAAGTTTGCTGAACAGAGAAGAAACCCTGTTGCATTCTGACTTGGCCAACACCTTGGCACATTGTACAATTTTCAGGCCTGGAGCCTTTTGAAGCCCCCGAACCACCACAAGGCTTACATGAAACATGCGATGGCACACGAATTTTTACGGATGTGCCTTTAACGGCATCTTCAAGATCCAAATCCAAGGTGTATCTTAAATCTGCACCTCTAGCACTGCGCGAACGACCTCCGCCGCCTCCTCCGCCACCAAATATGTCCCCAAAAACATCACCAAAAATATCACTAAAATTTCCGCCGCCACTAAAACCGCCAGCACCGCCATTTTGATCTACGCCAGCATGCCCATGACGATCATAAGCAGCTCTTTTTTGCTCATCTGAAAGCACCTCATAGGCCTCGGTTGCTTCCTTGAACTTATCTTCAGCCCGAGCATCATCCGGGTTACGGTCAGGATGATATTTCATCGCTAAACGGCGATATGCTTTCTTAATTTCTTTTGCATCTACTGAGTTTTCTACGCCCAGAATCTCATAATAATCTCGTTTTGCCATAACTCTTATCTAACCGCTCAATGTATTTAAATCATTGACTGCAAATCTGAGAAAGCACCTCAATGTGAGTTCACTCAGTTCGATTTACAACACTTATCTGTCTACTCAATTGACTTCATTGCCAATAAAGCACGTATATAAACATTTTTATACGCAAACGCGGAAGTCTATGCTTCCGCGTTTGTTTTCACTTACTTTGCTTTAAACAATAGCTTGTTTAACCAACCGGAAGCTACTTATTTTTTGTCATCTTGAACTTCTTCAAATTCAGCATCAACCACATCATCATCCTTGGATGTAGCTTCATCTGTAGATGCATCGGCACCCGCTTCTGCACCCGCTTCTGCACCCGCAGCAGCTTGCTCAGCATACATCTTCTGAGCTAGAGAAGAAGAGGCCTCGGTCAGTGCCTTGGTCTTTTCCTCAATATCCGCTTTATCGTCCGTTTTAAGCGCTGCTTCTAGATCAGTAATCGCCACTTCGATTGCCGCTTTTTCTTCTGGAGTCGCCTTATCACCTGCTTCTTCCAAGGTTTTCTTGGTTGCGTGAACAATCGCGTCACCTTGGTTTCTTACTGTGACTAACTCTTCGAACTGCTTATCTGCATCTGCATTCGCTTCAGCATCTGCCACCATTTTCTCCACTTCTTCATCCGATAGACCTGAAGAAGCTTTGATCACAATCGATTGCTCTTTACCCGTTGCCTTATCTTTAGCAGAGACATTCAAGATGCCGTTAGCATCGATATCAAATGTCACTTCAATTTGAGGCATTCCACGAGGACCAGCCGGAATATCAGATAAGTCGAAACGACCTAAGGATTTATTTTGAGCAGCTTGCTTACGCTCACCCTGAACCACATGAATCGTTACTGCAGACTGATTATCTTCAGCTGTCGAGAATATTTGTGATTTTTTGGTAGGAATCGTTGTGTTCTTTTCTATCAACGCGGTAGCCACGCCACCCATTGTTTCAATACCCAAGCTGAGAGGTGTTACATCTAAAAGCAAGACATCTTTGACATCGCCAGCCAATACTGCCGCCTGAATAGCTGCGCCAACCGCAACCGCTTCATCCGGATTTACATCTTTACGCGCCTCCTTACCGAAAAACTCTTTCACCTTTTGCTGAACCAAAGGCATACGAGATTGGCCACCTACGAGAATAATGTCATTAATATCTGACGTACTAACTCCTGCATCATTCAAGGCTATCTTACAAGGCGCCAAGGTTCTTTCAACAAGATCTTCAACAAGCGACTCAAGTTTAGAGCGTGTCATTTTGATATTTAAATGCTTAGGACCGCTTGCATCTGCAGTAATATAAGGCAAGTTCACATCCGTTTGCTGCGCACTTGAAAGCTCAACTTTTGCTTTCTCAGCCGCTTCTTTCAAACGCTGCATTGCTAATGAATCACCTTTTAGATCGATACCACTATCCTTTTTGAACTGAGCCGCAAGATAGTCGATCAAAACCATATCGAAGTCTTCACCACCCAAGAATGTATCACCATTGGTGGATAACACTTCAAATTGTTTTTCACCATCTACATCTGCAATTTCAATAATTGAGATATCAAAAGTACCACCGCCTAAGTCATAAACAGCGATCGTTGAATCACCTTTACTCTTATCTAGCCCGTAAGCTAAGGCCGCTGCTGTTGGCTCGTTGATAATTCGCTTAACATCTAGACCCGCAATTTTACCGGCATCTTTAGTTGCTTGACGCTGAGAATCATTAAAATAAGCAGGAACAGTAATAACAGCTTCAGTGACAGCTTCACCTAAAAAGTCTTCAGCTGTTTTCTTCATTTTCTTAAGAATTTCAGCAGAAATCTGAGGTGGCGCTTTCTTATCACCTTTCACTTCAACCCATGCATCGCCATTATCCGCTTTAACAATTTTATATGGCACCATGGCAATATCTTTCTGAACCACATCATCTTCAAAACGGCGGCCAATTAAACGCTTGATAGCATTTAACGTATTGTTCGGGTTAGTCACTGCCTGACGTTTTGCAGGCTGACCCACTAAAATCTCATTATCTTCTGTATAAGCGATAATAGATGGGGTGGTACGATCCCCCTCTGCATTCTCAATTACTTTTGGCTTATCGCCATCCAAAACAGCGACACACGAATTTGTTGTTCCTAAATCAATACCAATAATTCTACCCATTGTTTTTCTCTCCACACTGACATTCTAATTTCTTAATCACCTGCTGCTTGTTTTGGTAATATGCAACCGTGATCATTTTTCGTTAAGCTTTATATTTGGCCGTTTTTTTAAACTTCAAGCCTGCTCATCAATATTTGTTGCGCTTGCTGCACTATTTTTTGAAACCATGACCATCGCAGGTCTAATTAAACGGCCATTCAAGGTATAACCTTTTTGCATTGCCGCAATCACCGTATTAGGTTCGGCATTAGGCACTTCAACCATTGACATGGCTTCATGTAAACTTGGATCGAATGGCTGGCCAACCGGATCAATTTGCTCAAGATTAAACTTCTTGATTGAACCTAAGAACATCGAAAGTGTCATTTCAACACCTTCGCGCAGAGGATTCATTTCATTATCCGATGCAACTTCGGCCTCAACTGCTTTTTCAAGTCCATCAATAACCGGCAGTAATTCCTTCGCAAATTTATCCAAAGCAAATTTATGTGCCTTTTCAACATCCTGCTCAGCTCTTCGTCGAACATTTTGCGCATCTGCCTTAACTCGAATAGCCTGATCTTTAAGCTCGTCTAGTTGCTGCGCTAAAGCCTCCGCTTTTGCCTTCCAGTCTTTATCGACATCGCCAGACTGATCTGACATACCGTCTTCAACTTCAACAGCTGCATCAGCCTCAACACCCTGAACTACTACTTGTTCAGTTACGCACTCTTCATTGATATTTTTTTCGTCTTCAGAACTCACCATAGCCTCCGTTACTCAAGCTTAAATTAATCATTTGTTCTATCTAGGTGCCATACATATATAACAATAAACATCCTAAAAAAAACAAGTGCTGGTTATTTGGGGCTTGATACTGATAATTCAAGTCATTTTTATCTATAAAGAGAAACTGACAAAAAATAACGCCTCCACTATTTACTTACTGGTTATAGAACCAGTAAAATAAAGCAATAAACAATTTCCCTAATTTTGAATAAGTCACCTCAACAAGGTAAACCTGCATGCTAAACCAACTCACCGTTTCAAACTTTGCGATAGCCGATAACATCGAAGTCCTGTTTGATAAGGGCATGACCGTTCTGAGTGGTGAAACAGGTGCAGGTAAATCCATCATTCTCGACGCCCTAGGACTGACACTGGGTGACAGAGCAGATACGTCAATGGTCAGACACGGAGAAGATAAAACTGATATTTCTGCAGTTTTTGACTTAGAAAAACACCCGGAAGCACAAGATTGGCTCAAGGAACATGACTTGGACGATGGCAAGCAATGCATATTACGCAGAGTTATAACCGCCGAAGGTAGATCTAGAGGCTATATAAATGGGCACCCGAGCCCTCTTCAAAACCTAAAAGCCATTGGCGAGTTACTGATTGACATCCATAGCCAACATGAACATCAATCGCTTCTCAACAAAGATAATCATCGACTCATTTTAGATAATTATGCGCAAATAAATCCTCTATCAGAAAAAGTTAGCTGGCAATTCAAGGAATGGGCAAAAAAGTCGAAACATCTTTCCAAGCTAGAAAACAATCAAGATGAGGTTACAGCGCGCATTCAACTCATTCAATTTCAAATAGAAGAATTAGAAGCTCTAAACCTTCAAGAAAATGAAGTTGCTAAATTAGAAAAAGAACAGCTGGTGCTGTCTAATGCAGAACTTCTTCTTTCAAAAACACATTCCGCGCTTGAGCTTTGTGATGATGGCGACACAAACATGAATCAAATGCTATCACAAGCATGCAATTCTTTAGCTAATTTACCCTGTGAAAACATCCAACTAACTGAAACATTAAGCCTATTGAACGAAGCTCAAATCCAAATAGGAGAGGCATCCAATAACCTCAGGCATTTCGTAGATAACTTTGAGCTAAACCCCGAGCGCCTCACTGAAATCGAAGAACGACTCAGCACATTATATCAACTGGCTCGCAAACATCGCTGCGAACCTGAGCAACTTATACCCACTCACCAAAAGCTAAGCATTGAACTCGAAAGCTATATTCACGGAGATCAAAACCTGGAAGATCTTCAGAAAGAAGTCACTGAACTGGAACAAATATTTTTATCAACCGCAGAGAATCAACGCCAAAAAAGACTAAACATAGCAAAAGCAATGGAACAGCAAATAGCGGAACAATTAGCGTTAATGGATATGAAATCGGTGAAATTTGTTGTTTCAATTATCCCTTTAGAAAGAAATAAAGTTAATCAATACGGCATAGATTCAATTGAATTTTTAATCAGTACAAACCCTGGCCAACCACCAAAAGCAATAAACAAAGTTGCCTCAGGCGGGGAACTTTCAAGGATCAGCCTAGCCGTTCAAGTTATTATCGCTCAAAGCTCGACAATCCCCACCCTTGTATTTGACGAGGTAGATGTAGGCATTGGTGGTGGTACAGCTCAAACCGTTGGTAAACTACTAAAGGGTTTAGGCAAAAAAGGCCAAGTAATTTGTGTAACGCACTTACCGCAGGTTGCATCTCAAGGCGATTATCATTATTTCATCAGCAAAAAAGAAATAGAGGGCTCAGTTAAATCCTCTATTGACCTATTAAACCAAAAAGACAGAACACAAGAGATTGCCAGAATGCTTGGGGGCATCAAAATAACAGAACAAACACTCGCTCATGCAAAAGAAATGATTGAGTTTGCTTAATCTGAATCAAGCGACTACAAAACAAGAAAAAACTTAAGGTTTCTTAGGCCTCACATATAAAGTAAGGTTATGATCCACTAGTTCATAGCCGTGCTCTGCGGCTATCTCATGCTGTCGTTTTTCAATAATTTCATCAAAAAACTCTATCACTTTACCACTTTCAGTATCGACCATATGATCGTGATGATCATCTTTTGCTAATTCAAATACGGCATGTCCACCTTCAAAATTATGCCGAAGCACCAAACCAGCTGATTCAAACTGCGTTAAGACTCGATAAACGGTTGCCAAGCCAACATCATCTCCTGATTCCAGCAGGGCTTTATAAACATCTTCAGCACTCATGTGATGCTCATCAGCGCCCTCTAATAAACCTAAGACTTTAAGCCTCGGTAGAGTCACTTTTAAGCCGACTTTTTTTAATTCTACATTATCTGGCATGTTTTCTTACTCATCCTATTCACAGCTTTCACACGATTCAGGTATCATGCCTAGCTTAAATTGTTCTCTATCGAATTCGTTCAAGCATTTACTTAACGAGTTTAACGACAAACTTTAAAGTTGTTTTGAACGCAAGTCAAAATACTGGAACCTATATTTTAATGCGACACACCCTTAAAAACTTATCACTTAGCTTAATCATTTTATCATCTTGTTTTTTACAGGCTTGTAGTTTTCCTGGCGTTTTCAAAATTAATGTTCAACAAGGAAACATCATAACCCAAGAAATGCTAGACACCTTAAAACCAGGAATGACACAGAAACAGGTACATTTTGTACTAGGTAAACCTGTTGTAGAAAACCTATTTGATGATTCTTTAGAAAATTACGTATACACCTACCAGAAAGCAGGTGGAGAAATTCAACAACAGAGCATTAAAATATTCTACAAAAATGATCTTTTTGTGAAATATGAAGGCACACTTTTAGATGATAACCCAGCCTACTAAAACATAGGTAGAGCTGTTAAATACTACTTAGCAGCTCTATTTAATCGAGCCTGTTTAGGATCGATAATCAAAGGCCTATAAAGCTCTACCCGTTCGCCTTCGCGAATTTTTTGCTCTTTTGGCTTTTTAACAACCTTGCCAAAAACACCCATATCAATTTTTTCAAAATCTATTTCAGGAAAAAACTGCTCTATACCTGATTCACACGCCACATCAAATACGCTGACGCCTACCGGAACCTGTACGACGACTATTTTTTGCAAAGCAGGTGTTGCATAAGCAACTTCAACCTTAATATTTCCAGACATATTCACCACATTGATAATACTAAAACAAATTAACGGTACACCTGATTGGCACGCTCACAAAACGCATCCACCATTGAATTGGCAGCTTGGTTAAAAACCGGACCAAAGGCCATTTTGGCAACACTCTGCTTTAACTCAAACTCCAAGGTCAGTACCACTTTGCACGCCCCCTCTTTTAAATGGATAAAATCCCAAACGCCTTTTAGGTATTTAAACGGGCCATCCACCAAGTCCATATAAATTTTGCCATCAACAGAAAAATCATTCCGTGTCGTAAAGGATTGTTTAATGCCGCCTTTGCGTACTTCAATACTCGCCACCATAAAATCAGAGGCGTGCTCTAATACAAAAGCCTTCGAACACCACGGTAAAAACTGAGGATAAGATACAATATCATTGACCAAAGCACTCATTCGTTCGGCAGAGTGCAGCACTAAAGCACTTCGATTAATACTCAAAGACATCTACAACTTCCTGACTTAGATTTATATAGCCCAGCATTGTACTATACAAAGATGCTTCTGGTAGATTTACACTCAACTGATAGACAGATATTTTTTCTAACACTGAAACAATTCCAATAAACATCGTGTAGAATAGCTCGGATATTTATCAATCGACACTCAAGAACTTAAGTAATTAGCTTATATGGCCAAAAAGAAACCAAAACAACGCGCTGGCACAATTGCACTTAATAAAAAGGCAAAACACGATTTCCATATTGAAACTGTGTTTGAAGCTGGCTTAGTGTTAACAGGCTGGGAAGTAAAAAGCCTAAGAGAAGGCAAAGCACAATTAACAGATTCGCATGTTTTTTTGAAAAATGGTGAAGCTTGGTTGCTTAATGCCCATATTACACCCCTTACCTCAACCTGCACGCATATCATTGCCGAACCTACGCGTATGCGAAAGCTACTTTTGCATAAAAAAGAAATCGGGAAAATTTCAGCCAGCATGAATCAAGCAGGCCATACATGTGTCGCACTCGCGCTTTACTGGAAAAAAAATAAAGTAAAATGCGAAATAGCATTAGCAAAAGGCAAGAAAGAATACGATAAACGCGCAACGGAAAAAGAAAGAGACTGGAACAGACAAAAGCAACGCGTTGTCAGGGATCACGTTAAATAAAAAATGATAGGTTGTATTCGGGGAAACAGCCCCTATATAATACAAAGCTTACAAAGAAAACTTGGTATAGCAAAACAGCTCATCACTGTTTCCTGAAGTAGAAATTTAACTTCAAAAGCTAACTTTTCGGAAAAGTTACGGGGACGACATGGCTTCGACGCTGGTAACGAAACCAAAGGTGCATGTCGAGTGTACAGTGGCACTCGTACTCCAATCGCTGTAATCAATAGTTGCAAATGATGACAACTACGGTGCTCAACTAGCTGCGTAAGCAGTGAAAGATCACTTTTAGGGTTACGACCCTATCGGTCTCTAGCAAGGTGCCTGTACCGCGCTAAAGACTGTCAACTAGAACAGGATCGCAAGGTGACACACTCAGGGTTATTTTGCTAAATTTAACTGAGATCGCCAACCACGTCCCGCCCGTTGGTCTGTGGAAGGTTAAAATAATTAACGGAATCTAAACATGTAGAGCCGATGGCAGAGTGCTGACGGACGCGGGTTCAATTCCCGCCGTCTCCACCA
>CAXBDA010000031.1:0-37077 GCA_963974595.1 uncultured Oleiphilus sp.
CTTAAAACATTGTGTTGCGTATCCTGCGAACAAATCAGGGCCAAAATTTTGCAAAAACTCACTCAGTTTCAATGGAGGCTGTGTTTATAAGTGACCGTCTCCGTTCTAATTGTTGATGACTCAGGCTTTTTCAGGAAACGACTACATGAAATTTTAAGTAGTGTTCCCGAAATCAAGGTAGTGGGCGCAGCCTCTAATGGCCGTGAAGCTCTCGAGTTAGTTAAGAAAATCCATCCTGATGTTATTACGATGGACTACGAAATGCCGGTTATGGATGGCGTTACGGCAGTTCGTCATATCATGTCAGAATGCCCTACACCTATTTTAATGTTTTCTTCTTTAACCTATGAAGGTGCAAGAGTCACGCTTGATGCATTAGAAGCAGGCGCTGTCGATTTTTTACCAAAAAACTTTGAAGATATCGCGCGTGATTACGGGCGTATGCAAGAGGTTTTGAAAGAACGAATTTTAGCAATAGCTAATCAGGCAGGTGTGGGTAAAAGCAAAATAAGCCATCAATCTGAAATTCCTGCATCACCAGATGACAAATCTTCATCCGCTACAAAGATGTTGAGCCCTAAAAGTTCGCGTGCTCTTCCCGAAAAAAACAAGTCTACCATTACGAGACACCCTCCTCGTAAAGAGCCGACTTCAGCACCTAGCGCTGTTAATGTAGTTCGCAGTTCATCGAGTAAAGCAGAGAAAATCAAACATCCTGTAGATGTGTTGCTAATTGGAGCCTCTACAGGCGGCCCTGTTGCTATTCAGAAAGTTTTATCGAAATTACCCGCAAACTTTCCAATGCCGATACTTGTCGTTCAGCATATGCCCGCGACCTTTACGCCTGCTTTTTCAGAGCGATTAAATACACTCTGTGCCATTAAAGTGAAACATGCCGAAGACGGGGATTACCTTCAACCTGGTCTGGCACTCATTGCTCAAGGTGCAAAGCAGCTAATTGTTGTTGGGCAAAAGCCGCAAGTTAAAATTATCGAAGGCGATGAACGTCTAACTTATAAACCTTCTGTGGATATTACATTTGGTTCTGCGGCAAAAGCATTCCCCGGAAGGGCGCTTGGTGTGGTGCTGACAGGGATGGGAGCTGATGGTAGGGAAGGTTGTAGAATGCTGAAACAAAGTGGTTCAACAATATATACACAAAGCCAAAAAAGCTGTGTTATTTATGGCATGCCCATGTCGGTTGATAAGGCGGGTTATTCAGACAAATCTATCGACTTGGAGTTGATTGGAGAGCATATTCTAAGCGGAGTAATGTAATGGATTTGCTTAGTATTTTAGGTGTTATCGTCGCATTTTCTGCCATTTTGGGAGGTAATTATCTAGAGGGTGGTCATGTTGAGTCATTATTTAACGGGCCGGCCGGGTTAATCGTTATCGGTGGAACAGTTGCCGCAATTATGCTCCAGACTCCTTTTGTGATGTTGAAACGTGGTCTTATAATGCTTAAATGGGTGTTCTTCCCACCTTATGTGTCTTTAGATGATGGTATTGAAAAAGTGGTTGCCTGGAGCATGAGAGCCAGAAAAGAAGGTTTACTTGGGCTTGAAGCCGCTGTTGAAAAAGAAGATGAAGCTTTTGCTGAAAAAGGTCTGCAATTATTGGTTGATGGTGCGGAGCCTGAAGTCATTAGAAATGTACTTGAGTTAGATCTTATATCAAAAGAGCGTTTCGATCTTAGTTCTGCAAAAATTTATGATGGTATGGGGGGGTACTCACCTACTATTGGCATTATCGGTGCTGTCATGGGCTTGATTCATGTTATGAGTAACTTGGCTGATCCAGCGTCTTTAGGTTCTGGTATCGCAACGGCTTTCGTTGCTACTATTTATGGCGTTGCCTTTGCTAATTTATTTTTTTTCCCTATCGGTGCAAAACTTAAAACGCTTATTCAGCAACAATCCCAATATAGAGAAATGTTAATCGAGGGTTTAGTTGCCATAGCGGAGGGTGAGAACCCCAGATCAATTGAAATGAAGTTACGCGGTTTTGTAACGTAATGAGAAAACAGCCTGAAGAAGAAGTCGATAACAAAGAGCGTTGGCTTGTTTCCTATGCTGATTTCATCACCTTATTGTTTGCTTTTTTTGTGGTGATGTATTCCATATCTTCGGTGAATGAAGGTAAATACAAAGTCCTGTCAGATAGTTTGGAAGGTGTCTTTAATTCACCCCAAAAAGCGATATTGCCTATACAAGTGGGTGATGTTCCTGTGAAATCCCAGTCCTATCAAACGCCCGCTATTAACATAATGCCCGTGGTAAAAACGCCAGACCCTTTGGATGAACAAAAGAAAATAAGAGAAATACAAGAACAAGAAGAGTTGAACAAAATTGCTGGCGAATTTGAAGACAGCTTTGAAGATCTTATTTTTGAGCAGAAGGTAAGCGTTCAGAAAAAAGATGATTGGATTGAAATATCGCTTGATGACACCGTGGTATTTAGTAGTGGTGGGGTTGAGCCGATTGATGAAGCATTGCCAATTATTGAAAAAATTGCCCGCATCATGCAAGATCATGAGAATGCTATGTTGGTTGAAGGGCATACAGACAATATGCCTATTAGAAGTGCCTCTTTTCCCTCAAACTGGGAGTTATCTGCGGCCAGGGCTGCATCAGTTGTTCGATATTTAAGCATCGAAGGTATATCTCCCAGCCGAATGGGCGCAATGGGGTATGGCGAGTTCCAGCCCGTTGTTCGTAACGATACACCTCAGGGGCGAAGGAAAAATCGCCGCGTTGTATTGTTAATATCCAAGAGTACTGATTTACGTCAGAGTCTAATGAATTAACCCTGCTTTTTACGCATATACACGTTTTCATGTTATCTCTATTTTCTATTACTATTACATCTTGTTCATCGTGGCATAGCTTATGCTAATAAAAACTAGTATTAGAGTTTTTGTCGAATATTCGGCAAACTTCTTCCTATAGTTGTTTTGTACATTCCGCTTTAGTGATGGTGTTCGGCTATGTATGAGCAAGAAGTTCTAAAAAGTGGTTTTCAAATTCATTGTCAGCGATATTGATACAGTAGATTGTCAAAATAGGGGTATAAAAGTGAGAATTTGGGGTGTAGCTAATCAAAAGGGTGGAGTCGGTAAGACCACGAGCGTTGTCACCTTGGGTGGCTTGTTAGCTCAAGAGGGACATAGAGTCCTCGTTATGGATTTGGATCCTCATGGTTCACTAACAAGTTATTTTCGATATGACCCAGACACCATAGAGCAAAGTGCGTTTGATTTGTTTATGCATCAGGGAAAAGTTCCCGATGGTTTGCCAGAACAACTTATTACCTCGACTTCATGTGAGGGCTTAGACCTCATGCCGGCCTCAACTGCATTGGCAACACTAGAGAGGCGTATGGTTGGTGTTGAGGGGATGGGCTTAATTATATCCAAAACCCTAGCTATGTTGTGGGATCAATACGACTATGTATTAATAGATAATTCACCGTCTTTAGGTGTCTTGATGATTAATTCATTAGCCGCAAGCCAACAGCTTATTGTGCCAGTTCAAACAGAGTTTTTGGCAATCAAGGGGCTTGAAAGAATGATGCATACCTTGGGTATGGTTATTCGCTCCCAAAAAAGTAATTTAAAGCATTTAATCTTGCCGACAATGTTTGATCGAAGAACCCAAGCTTCTACACAAAGCCTAAGAACAATTAAAGGCACGTGGGGGGATGAAGTCTGGAAATATGCCATCCCCGTTGATACAAAATTTAGAGATGCAAGTATGAAGGGCTTGGTCCCTTCAGTTTATGATCACGACACACATGGAGTAAGAGCCTATAAAAAGTTGTTAGAGAACTTGAAAGAAATGACCGGTGCTAATACTTAATTTAATTAATATGGCGTCAAAAAAGCTCGACAGCAGGATGCATAGCAATAAATCGGATGATTATATTCAAGATTACTTAAGTGATATTTGGGGGGGTACTTCTGAATCACTTATCCAGCCCTTGGTATCGGAAGCTCAAACAGACCTTCAACGCATTAAAAACCCTAGTTCAATTCAGCGGGCATACTCTCTTATTCCAACAATACAACTACAGGCCCATAGTGAAGGCCAGAAGATTAGATCGCAGTTTGATTCTATGATTATTTTATTGACGAACTTATATTTCCTGAGAAGGCCGCTTCCTCCAAAAGTAAGGCAATTTATATTAGATTTATCTGAACAGGTTATTGATGATTTCAACGCGGCTTATTGGATGCAACTCCCACCTTTGGTAGGGGTTGAAAATGAAGTTTGATGATAAGTCAGGCGTTAATAAAGAGAACCAGCGTATATCGCCTCAATCAGCTATGGATGCATATTTTGATGATATGTTTGGCTCTGTTAATGAAGACCCACTTAAGAAATTAGAATCTCAAGATAAGTCTTTAAAACTGATTAAAGAATCAACGCATGAAACTGCATGTATTAAAAATTCAAATGAATACTTAGTTCCCGAACCGAAACGCCAACTCAAAGAGCCCGTGTATAATTTAACTACCCCGCAGTTTGATGAACCTGCCTTACTGATTAGAGCTCTATCACCCTTAATTATTCCGGCCGCGTTTCCAACGTTAGCTCCTGCCAAAACCAAGAGAGAGATTCAAACTAAACCTTTAGTTGATACCACTCTGAGTGAAGACACTCATTCAGAGATCACTAAAACTAAACTTGACTCGAAAACGGCTTTGGCATTTTTAAATAAGCAAAGATCGAAACTTTCTATTGCTCAAAAACAGCGTTTGAAAGAGAAGCTAAAGTCTTTAGCGAAAGCGAAAATTAAAGACGACAGTAAAATCCAGGTAAAGCCTGCGATTACAAAACCGAAAGAGACTGCTATCAGTGTCCTTAAGGTAAAGCAGGAGCCGCCTCAGCCTCAGTTTGAACCACGGCTAAAGACAGCACTTGACGGACAAGAAGAAAAAGTCGTTGTTGTTGCAAAACCATCTGATACCAAGCTTGGTATTGAGGCTAAATTAGCAAAAAATAAGCTACCTGATTGGGCAGATAAGCGATTCGAATGTTTATTATTTTCAGTAGCAGGTTTGAAGCTGGCAGTACCCTTAGTATCACTTGGCGCTATTTATAAAATTGAAAAAGACTTTATTCCGCTAGTGGGTAGAGCAAGCTGGTTTATGGGGCTTTATCATCATTTAGAGCGAAATGTACGCGTGATAGACACTGCACAGTGGGTTATGCCTGAACGTTGCTCTGATGAAGTAAGGTCTGCCTATAAGTTTATTATCAGGCTGGGAGGAAATGATTGGGGTATGGCTTGTGATGCGGTTCACCAGTCCATTCAGCTTGATCCTGATCAAATTAAATGGCGCAGTGAAAGAACAAAACGTGCATGGCTGTTTGGTACGGTCATTGATCATATGTGTGCGCTAATTGATGTTGATTCCCTGAGTGCACTGCTTGAACAACAAGCGAGCACAAATCCAAGTATTTTTCCTTAATTAGGCTTAAATTTCTGGCATAGATCCAGTCATGCTCTATATTTATAGAATGCTGTGCTATGTTGTTGATAGAAAACGCCTAAGCACGTGAATGATATATAAAAAGAGAGTGTAGGGGTCAAATAAATGACATCGAATACTGGCCATAGTAGCCAAGCTACTGAAGATCCAATTCTGCAAAATGTAACGTTTCGTCTAGCCGATGAAACTTATGGTATTAATGTAATGCAGATCCAGGAAGTCTTACGATATACCGAAATTGCGCCAGTTCCAGGGGCACCAGATTATGTCCTGGGCATCATTAATCTTAGGGGTAATGTGGTAACGGTTATTGATACGCGTGCTCGCTTTGGCTTGCCTAGTGCCGATGTGACAGACCATTCTCGTATTGTTGTATTAGAAATTGACAGTCAGGTTATTGGTATTTTGGTAGACTCTGTTGCTGAAGTGGTTTACATAAAAAATTCAGAAATGGAAAGTGCACCTAACGTAGGTAACGATGAAAGTGCTCGTTTTATTCAAGGTGTCTGCAATAAAAATGGTGAGCTTATTATTCTTGTAGAGTTCGAAAAAATGCTTTCAGAAGATGAATGGTCAGATATGGCATCATTCTAGCAAGGTAATCAGTATATTGAGAAAAGTCAGATTTTTGACAAGTCTTGGCTTTCATCAAATTAACGATTATCTTGATGGTGTTAATATGTTTCTAGAACTTGTACCTCTTATATCTGCCTTCCTGGTTAGTTTATTAGCTGTTTATGCGCTGGTTATTAAACGTTCAATTACGCTGTCTGAACGAAGTATGAGTGATTTGGTGGATAATTTATCCGAAGAAGTGCAGTCGATGAGCAAAAGCTCTATCGGGGTCGGGCGTAAAGTATTGGAGTTGGAGCATCAGGTTGTGCTTCTAGAATCTAAAATAGAAGAAATGCAAAAAAATGATCCTGCAAAAGTATCCTATTCAGAAGCTTCTCGTTTAATCGAATTAGGTGCAGGCATTGAAGATCTTATGAATGCTTGTGGTATTTCGCGACCAGAAGCTGAACTAGTACGCGCGCTTACCGAAAACAAGCAAATTGATATTCCTACCTTAAGTAATACTTAATTACTCAAGCGACCTTGCTTAGTGCGTAATCACTTTTTAAACTGGCAGGGTCAATGTTTTTGGTTTCTGTCAGAACTTCGGTTGGTTTGTGAGCGCGTATCTTGCTTTTACCTGAAGCGAGAGACTTTTCAATAAAGTCATTTAAACCAGACATATGCTGTTCGGATATATCAACAAATTTCAATTCCATAATAAATTGATCTTTCGATAAGCGGCGTGCAAAAACAACTCGGCACTTAGCTTCAATATTATGAGAAAGTGTAAAGCAAGTAGTCAATGAAATAGGGTCTTTAGGTGCGACACTGGCTTTATTGGGCATGAGTGTTTGAAGTGTTAATGCGTCACAGCTTAATGTTAAGCCGTCTCTAGATACTCTATCTAAGTAGCAGATGGCCTTAGTAAGGTTAGACCTTACGTTGACCCGGATGTTATTTGCTTGGCTCGTATCCACATGGGTGTGATATATCAGTTGTCTTTTCATAGTTAAGTCCTGCCTGTCTCTATCAGATATAACGTGGGTATTAATTTAATATGTAATCCCGTAAATGCAAAGCTACGTTAAATCTTGCGTACTTTTAAATGTAACGCTGATGCCATTTTAAACAAGCCGATCTATGTTTCAAATTGAAATCTTATGCAATCTTGAGAACGATTCATCAAAAAAAATGTAGACCAAGGCTGGTTTTTAGCCATAAGGAGACGTAAAAAATAAGGGCGGCGCTCATTAAACCTTAAAAGCGCCAGATGCAAAAGGATCAATATTCAGCATTATGATAGACGTTTTGGACATCGTCTAAATCATTAAGCATGGCTAGAAATGTTTCAAACATCTCTGAATCTTCATTGCTGATAGGGTTGCTTGACTGAGGAATAAATTGGATTTCATCCACCTCAAAGTCGACTTCTTTATCTGTTCTTCCTGCTAGCTCAATACCAAATGCTTCGTTTAAAGCTTGTTTGGCTTTGAAGTATTCTGTATTTGGTGCAAAGACGGTTATTTTCCCGCCTTCATTTTCAATGTCACTGATATCGACATCCGCTTCCATGAGTACTTCAAGAGCAGCGTCTTCATCGTCATGTTTGAAAACCAATATAGCGCTATGGTCAAACATATGGCTAACACTGCCTTGCGTGCCAATTTTACACTTGGTTTTAGTAAAACACTGTCTGACATCTCCAAATGTTCTGTTCGGGTTATCGGTTAAACAGTCAACGATGACCATGGTGTTTCCAGGCCCAAAGCCTTCATAGCGTGCCGCTGAAAAATCTTCTCCTGCCCCCCCTTTTGCTTTATCGAGCGCTTTCTCGATGACATGGCTGGGTACCTGGTCTTTTTTTGCACGATCAATCATACTTCTTAATGACAGGTTACCATCAGGGTCTACACCACCGGATTTTGCGCAAACATAAATTTCTCTACCATATTTACTGTAAACTTTCGCTTTGGCGTCAGATGTTTTCGCCATCGACTCTTTTCGGTTTTGATAGGCTCTGCCCATTGTTTTACTTCCACTCTAAAAGAATAAATATTAACCCTATCTGACGAACGAATAAAGTACCTAGTTAGTGAGACGGGAATTGAATAGCTTAAACTAACGGATAGAGACAAATTAAGCCAAAAAAAAACCGCTAATGCGGTTTTTCAGTCAAACTTTTCTACGAGGAATTAACCGATGCTGAAAAGTTCACCTAGTTTGGTTGCAAGCATCATGTCGCCTTCTGCACGAAGTTGACCTGCCATAAAGGCTTGCATGCCATCAGTTTCGCCACTCACGATACCGTTCAATGTTTCAGTGTTCATGATCAACGTAACTGAAGGGTCATCGTGATCCCCTGCAGCTAGTTCACATGTGCCATTGCTAATTGTAAGGTTGTAATTTTCATCGTCTTCGATGTTGAACTGGAAGACCAAATCGATGCCGCTAGCAGCGTCAGCGTTGAAGTTTGATTTTAATGTCTCGAAAGTAGAAGCTACAGACATGAGATTACCCTTTTTATATATCAGTTATCGCCATGTTACAAATGCAGAATATAACAGGCATGAATGTGAACGAGTATTTTTTTCACGAATGAAGGTTAGTGACAAAAAAAAAGCTTGTCAACTACAAAGCGAACGCTTGTTTGAAATTTTTTCAGCGTGCAATCTTGTAATGCCATAAAATGGCCGCACTTATAACGTTCAATAATTAAACTACGTATCTTTAAGTGCGTGTAACAGGGGTATCAATGTGGATTTTTTGACTGAATACGGTGTGTTTCTTGCGGAAACTGTCACCATTGTAATGGCTATCCTGATAGTTATTGCGGCTGTAGGAAGTGCAGCGATGAAAAATAAGAAACCAGAACAAAAAGAAATGCTGGTTGAAAAACTGAATGACAAATTAAATGATATTAAAGAGTCATTGGAATCTACACTGTTAACTAAAGAGCAACAGAAAGAGCACAAAAAGTCTTTAAAAGAAGCTAAAAAGCAAAAAAAGAAATCCAAAACAGAAAGTGTAGAGATTAATAACCGTGTTTTTGTTCTGAATTTTAATGGCGATATAAAGGCAAGCGATGTTGATTGTTTTAGGGAATCCATTACTGCAGTTCTTCAGATTGCGAATCCTGAAAAAGATGAAATAGTGGTTAAATTAGAAAGCCCTGGCGGTATGGTTCACTCATACGGATTGGCAGCAGCACAGTTAGATCGTATCAAAAAGAAAGGTTTTAAGTTGACAGTCTGTGTCGATAAAGTGGCCGCCAGTGGTGGTTATATGATGGCCTGTGTAGCAGATAAAATTGTGGCATCGCCCTTTGCGATTATGGGTTCGATAGGCGTGGTTGCCCAGCTGCCAAACTTTAATAAAGTCCTAAAGAAAAACGATATCGATTATGAAATTCTTACCGCAGGTAAATACAAACGAACACTAACGATGTTTGGCGAAAATACCGAAGAAGGAAGAGAGAAATTCAAAGCAGATCTAGAAGATACCCATGAATTATTCAAAAGTTATGTTTCTGAACGTCGCCCTTCTGTCGATATCGACAATGTAGCCAATGGGGATATTTGGTTTGGTACGCGTGCGCTTGAAGTATCATTAGTTGATGAGCTTAAAACTTCAGATGAGTATGTAACTGAAGCTTGTGATCGAGCCGATGTTTTTACGCTTGAATTTAAAGACAAAAAGCATCTGATGGATAAGTTAGGTATCGCTATTTCAAGTGGTATTGAAAAGTCAGTGAGCAAGGTGTTAGCTGAATTAAATATTACTCGTGGAATGCGCTAGTTTTCCCTGAATAGAGCGCTCAATTAAACGCTGTGGGTTAATGTTTAGCCCACACGCTTTCATAAAATGCAGCAAATAAAATTAGGCTGCCGCCAATTATCGTCGTTAGTTCCAGTTTTTCATTAAGCAGTATAAAAGCAAATAAAGAGGCATAAACGACCTGCAAACTGACGATCATAGAGACCGTTTTGGCTGAAGCATATTTTAAGGCGAACGTTTTCTGTGTATGTGGGATGGCCGTAAAAATACTGCCTAATAATATGATCAATAACCAGTTAATACCTGTTATTTCACCAAGACTAATATTTGTAAATGGCAGCAAAACAGCGGCACTAATAAATGAGTGATAAGTCATAATAGTGAATGCTGAAATATGCTGCGATAAATATTTAGACACCAATATATTTCTAATGGATACCGCCAGTGCAGATAGCAGGCCAAATGCAACACCTGCTGTTACATCATTACTCAGTGATAAGCTCGGCACCATAAAAAAGACTCCGATAATTACCAGCATAGCCATTAAAATGTCGATCTTATGCAGCTTGGTATTCTTGATCAGCGGCTCAAGGAAGACGGTCATGACAGGGAAGGTGAACATGGAGATTATGCCAATGGCAACACTTGAAAGCTGCATGGCTTGAAAATAGGCCGTCCAATGAACGGTGAAAAGCAGGCTGCAAAAAATCAAGAGTATCAGTCTTTTGATGTTTTTGATGATCAGCCCTTGTTTGAACAACAAGGCGATTACGCCAACAACTATGCCGCAAACCAGCGTTCTAAAAGCGATTATGTCGACAGCATTATAAGGAATAATCTTCGAAAACAGAGCAGTTCCACCAAATAATAATGCCGCTATATGCAGGTGAATAATAAATTTTCTGTCAGCTTGTTGGCTCACGTAAGCTGATCCCATGTTCTATCTTCTGCTGAAACGTATAACCATTGTCCTTCTTCTTTCATAAAGTAGCTTAGTTCTTCAATACGCTCGGCTTTACCGGCTATTTTATAACGGGCGACAAATTCTACCCAGCCCTCAGTGTCTGAGGTTAATCCGGCCTTGCATTTTTTAAGGTTAAGCCCCAGCCATTTTGTCTTTGAGTCAAAGTCTATTTTTTGGGGGCGTTTAGTTAACTGCCAAGTGTGCAATAGATAAGACTCATTTTCTGTCACAAAAGCACTGTACCTTGAGCGCATTAATTGCGCTGCGGTGTCAGGTTTTTCTTTATGTGTTAAAAAAGGCTCACAACATTTGGAAAATTGCATAGTGCTGCCACAAGGGCAAGGACGGTTTTCTGGCATTAGTCTCTTCTTAGTTTATCACTGATAGCAATGGGGCTGGGGAAGTGGAAAATGACAATATAAGAGTTAAATATGAACGTTAGAATAGCCGTTGCCTGGATAAGATGAGATGCTTCGTTACCGATTAAAGCAGACGCAGTCGCTAAATAGGCAATCAATAATGAAAACTCACTAATTTGACCTAAGCGAAAGCCAACTTCCCAAGCCATCTCATTAGGCTCTTTATTCATCCTTAATAAAGCTCTGAAAATAACCGGCTTCAGCACAATCATACAAGTAGCAAGCAATAAGGCGGGTATGATTACATCAGCCAATAAACCAAGATTAAATGAAGCACCAAGGCTAAAGAAGAATAAGACTAGGAAAAAGTCTCGTAAGGGTTTTAATTGAATCGCAATATATTGAGAAATAGGGCTGGTCGCAATGCTGATTCCCGCGACAAAAGCGCCAATTTCCTCGGATAAGCCAATAGTATGAGCTAACTCTGAAACACCTAGACACCAGCCAATCGTGAGTAGAAAAATATATTCACTAAAACGATCGAATTTTTGAATTAATTTGAAGATAACATGTTTTACGAAAAAGAAAACACCAAATACAAAAACAGGGAGGGTTACTAAGGTTTTAATGAATGCTAAAGCACTATTATGATTGTTACCATTACTCGGGTCATGACCGCCTAATATCAATAAAACGACAATGGCAATCAGATCTTGCAATAAAAGCAGGCCTACGACTAACTCGCCAGTATGCCGATGATGAAGCACCGTTGTTGGTAATAATTTAATGCCTATGATCGTGCTCGAAAACATCATGGCACAACCAATAATAAGTGACTCGGCAAAGCTATAAGCAAAAGCTTGGGCAATTAAAAAGCCTATTAAGGCAAACAGTATGGAGCTGATAATTGCGACCACTGTGGCCTTTCTAAGCATGTGCATCAAACTGCTTGGTTGCATATCCAAGCCAAGTAAAAAAAGCAAAAAGATAATGCCAATTTCAGCTATTTCAGAAAGAAGTTTTGCATCTGAAACATAATTTAAACCAAAGGGGCCGATCAACGCGCCAAGTGCTATATAAGCAATAATAATAGGTTGACGTGTAAATAAGACGATTGATGCAAGTACCGCCGCACCTGAGAAAATTAAAAAGAACGAATTGACAATAGATATACTTTCCATAATGACTAATCTTGCCTATTGTAAATCAACTATTGTTGTCTCTTTTGAGCTGTTATGATGCCGCTTACTTTAGCATCGATATACGTATCCTGACTAACAAATGCCTAAATATTTACTTGGTCGGTATTTAGACTAGACTTAGAAAACGCTTTATCTTTTGAATTTTGATGAGAACAGCATGAGAAAACACATCGTAAATACCGTGTTTTGGTTTATTAGTTTTTTACTAAGCCATGTCATGGCTGTTGTTTCTGTTGCAGACGAAGCGTCACTGCATAATTTAGCTGGTTTAGAAATAACTGATCAGAAAGTTCAAAGCATAGGCCAAGACCTAGAGTATATTGAAGACACAAACGACGAGTATTCTTTCGAGCAAATTTTAAAGCTCGATGCTAAAAACTGGCAGAAAAGTTTAGTACCAACACCTAATTTTGGTTATACCGACTCGTCATACTGGTTCCGTATCTCCCTTCAAGCAGCCGATCAAGGTTTAGACAAGCTCCTAAGTATTCAATATGCTCTTTTAGACCATATCGAACTATATATTACCGACAATGGTCAGCTTATAAAGACGTATATAACAGGCGATACATTTAAGTTTTCTCAACGGCCTATTAGGCATCGTGACTTTTTATTCCCTATACAGTTTGCAGCAAATCAAAGGCTTGAACTCTATTTAAAGGTTAAAACAGAAGGTTCATTACAAGTCCCCATTACGCTCTGGGAAAGAGATCAATTTATTTGGCAGGATCAGGACGAGCAGTTCGTCAAAGCAATCTATTATGGAATGCTGCTCTTATTAGTGGTCTATAACTTATTTTTATTTATGTCGATTCAGGAACGCTCTTATTTATATTATGGCGGTCTTGTGGTGTCGGTATTGGTTTTAATGTCGGGATCGCATGGCTTCTTATATCAATATTTGTATCCTGGTTCACCCTTGGTGCATAAATTAAGTATGCTGTTAGCTGTTCCTTCGGTTATGCTTTTTGCGGGGCTGTTTGCGAGTTATTTTCTTAGTTTATCCCACGTTGCGCCTAGGTTAAATAAACTGGTTTATTTCTTTAACTTGTTGTTTTCTATTTCTATTATCTGTGCGTTTTTCTTGCCGTATGATATTTCTACTCGTATTTCTGTTTTTTTAGCCATTCCCAGTAGTTTTGTTATTATGTTTGCAGGTCCATATGCTTGGTCTAAAGGGCAGAGGTCAGCAAGGTATTTTACCTACGCATGGGCATTTCTAATAACAGGTATTGTGATTTCGGCTTCAAGCAAGTTTGGTTTTTTACCGCGAAATATATTTACAGAGCATGCTTTAAGTTTAGGTTCGGCCATAGAGGCCCTGTTATTGAGTTTTGCCTTGGCTGATCGATTTAATCGAGAACGCCATGAAAAAATAAAAGCGCAAGAAGCGCAGTTAGAAGAAGAAAATCAGCGTAAAACAGCTGAAGAGAAACTTTATAAACAAGCAACGCATGAAAGTTTAGATGGTTTTCCAAACACGGTATTGTTTCAGCAAGTGCTTTATCGTTTACTCTATGTCGAAGTCGATAAACCGACTAATTTTTCTTTGTTTTATATTCACCTCGACGGTATTCAGGATATTAATAAAACATTGGGTCATGCCAATGCCGATATTGTCTTGGGACTGTTTTCCAAACGCTTGCTTCGTCTAAAAAACTGTTATGAAAAGGCGCTTTTAATTGAGGCGACAAAGCAGAACGAATTCTATTTTGCGCATATTGAAAAAGGTTTATTTGCACATGTTTTATCTAATATAGAGTTAAACAATGCTGTCGAATATGCACATGAATTAATGATGTTGATTTCTGACCCTATAGACTATAAAGGGATGAAGTTAGATTTAGGTGTTTCTATAGGTATCGCCTGTTTCCCAATACATGGTGCTGATATCGACACGCTGACGCGTCATACCCGAGTCGCTATTGATTATGCTGATAATTCAAATAGTCAAATAGGGGTGTATTCTGAAGATATAAACCCTTATAGCGAACGTCGTTTGGTGTTAATGGGAGAGTTGAAAAAAGCCATAGATAATGACCTGTTGGCATTGCATTATCAGCCTATTATATCTTGTCAAAGTGGTGATGTGGTCGGTGCAGAAGCGTTACTGCGGTGGCATCACGAGAGTTTAGGCTTTATTCCTCCAGATGAATTTATTTCTATTGCAGAACAGACGGGCATAATGCGCTATTTAACCAGGTGGGTCTTCCAGAGAGCATTTCGTGATCATGCCAAACATAAACGTCAGTTTGGTACGTCTACAATTTCCATCAATATCTCAGCGGTAAATTTACATGAGCCGGACTTTGAAGAAGCCATCCTGGAATTATTAGACTTCTACGATATTCCACCCGAAGAACTTGTTTTAGAAGTGACCGAAACATCTGTTATGAAGGACCCTGAATATGCCGTGTCTTCTTTGAAGCGATTAGCCAGTCGTTCAATCAAATTAGCCATTGATGATTTTGGTACCGGGTATTCATCGTTGACATATATTCAGCAACTACCGCTATATGAAATAAAAATTGATCGATCTTTTATTCAAAATATGGACAAAAATAAGGGTGATCAAATTATTGTGAAAACAACACTGAATATGTCGAAAGACCTAGGTTATCGCGTCGTAGCTGAAGGTGTTGAATATCAGTCAGTACTCAATGATTTGAAAACGTTAAATTGCGACTTTGCACAGGGATTCCATATTGCCAAGCCTATGCCGATAGATGCTTTCATTGCTTGGCAGAATGATTTAAAGCGTGATGAACTCTTCACAGAACGAAAAAGCTCTTCTTAAAATAGCCACTTTTACATAAAAACATTACTGACAGAATCGCATTTGTGTTAATCTTTTGGCTCCTTCACAAACCTTGTTTGTCATAATTGCATGTCCAAAGAAAAGAAACCTCTAGTCGATATCAAGTCGATCAAAAAAAATACATTATCTGTCTTTAAAGGTGCTGGCGAATTTGCCAGTAGCAGTGTAGCGCTCCCTAAAGCGTTTATGCCCATTGTTCGCTTGCTGATGTCGGAAAGACTGATTGAACGAGAAGAGTTATCTATTGAGTTAGATACTCTGTTCGAGCAGTTGTATTTACACCCCGTCTCTTCGCATTCGCGTTCGATAACTGAATACCTGAGAAAATCTCGTTTCATCCCAAATGAAGAGTCAACAGAAAATCTGATCGGCTACTTAGTAAAACAAGCGGTCATGAGAAGCCCTGTCGATATACCCGAGGTTGTGGTCGATGAATTTTGGGGCTTCTTTCAGGAATTAATTGAATCACCTGAGCTAAAAGGGCTTGTTGAGCTTAACCTGGACATGGTTCGTTCCATTCTCAAAGCGTATGAGCCCCTGCTTATTGAAATTATTAATAGCATCAAGCACATCCGCAAAATCAACCAAAAAACACTTGCAGAAATTATGCTGAAGCTGCAAGTGCTTCGTGGTGATATATTAATATTAAAACGTCAAATTAAAGCCATTCGTTACATTAAGCCATTCCTGCAAACAGACCCCAAAGATTTTAAGCAGCAAGCCGAAATTGTCGCTAAAATGGTGCGAGAATTTGGCCCCTTATTTATTAAAATGGCGCAAGTTGCGGCTGCAAATTCCGGCTTTCTGCCAGACGAAATAGCCAAAGAATTACAAGTATTTCAAGAAGATGTCGACCCTATGTCTGCTAATGAGGTCTACCAAGCCTTTGTTGAAGATTATGGTCAAAAGCCAGAAAGTCGATACTTTGGTTTTGATGTGAATAAGCCGATTAAATCGGGTTCTATCGGCTCGGTTTTTGTTGCTAAGAAACCCGTTAGGCAGGGTAATGAAGAAGTTCTAGTGCCGATTGTGGTAAAAGTTGCGAGGCATAATCTTGAAAGAGAGTTTGCCATGGGGTCACTTGCTATCGAGCTAATGTTGATTAGTAGCCAGTATTGGGCTCCACACTCAAAATTACGGCCTTTTTTGGCAGCCATGTCAGAACAGATAAAAGAGTTTACGAAAGGCTTCGAGCAAGAGCTCGACTTTAAACACGAAGCTGAAGTTCAGTCGCGTTTTTATCATAGGGCATTGTCTTCTCCTGTTTGGTTTGTACCCGGTTTATATGGCGGTACAGGCCGTATTCTTGAGATGGAATATTTGCAGGACGCAATGGCGATTAATCTGGCTATTGATCGCTATAAGGGTCGAAAAAAGAAGCGTTTTCAGCGTAAGTTAGCTGAAAACTTCTTATACACTATGCTAGAACATATGCTTATTTATCAAGAGTTTCATGGTGACCTTCACCCTGGTAATGTCATGGTCGATTTAGATGCACGGCTGTTTCTGATTGACTGGGGTAATGCGGTTGACATGCGAGGTAAATGGTCACTTTTGGGTAGGTATATTGTCTCCGTTATAAGTGGTGATATTGATTCACTTACCTTGACATTAATTCAAATGAGTACAGATCAAAAACAAAATTTAGCGCGCTATGATGAAATCAGGATAGCCTTAGAAGAAACCTTTGATAAAAAGGCCGTCACCCCCTTAGGCAAAGATTTTGCAATACGTTTATACAAAGAGGGCCCGGAAGGTCTTCGTCAAAGATTGCAAACTGCTATTCATCTTATGTCTAACACTTATCAGTTAGATATGACGATCAAAAGTGACTACCTACACTTATCACGTTCTTTGTTTGCTATGGTGGGGACCTATAATAACCTGTATAAAAATATCTCCGGCTGGACAATGGCGAAAGATCTAGTAACAGATTTAGCCGTATTTCCCTTTCGCTATACCTATAATCGAATTATGAGCCCTAACCTGGATCATCTTGACCCAGCCCTGTCAAAGCACAAAGGAGAGGCGCCTTCCCAAGCAATAAATACACTCCAAGCTCCTCCCAAGGCATAGGTTTTTTACCGATGAAGCCTTTATCTTGTCTTTTTAAAAATGAGTATTTTTACGCCATCCACAAACCTGCGAACGTGCCGTTCCACTCTTTAGACGATCTTAAGCAAGACCAAGAACTCACTCATGTTGAAGGCATTGTGAGTTTGGCAAAAAAATTCTTGAATGATCCTGATATTTATCCTGTGCATCGACTAGATAGAATGACATCCGGTTTAATGATCTTTGCTCGTTCTCCTAAAGCGAATAGTGAGTTAAGTCGCTTGTTCCAAGAAAAAAAGATTGAAAAGTATTACCTTGCTTTGTCTGAGCAAAAGCCTAAAAAGAAGCAAGGTGCTGTGATAGGGGATATGACAAAAGGTCGCTCAGGCAGTTATCTGTTAAAGCGCAGTAAAGATAAGCCCGCGATTACTCGATTTTTTGCGCACAAAATACGTCTTGGTGCAGTCGATGCTTGGTTTTATACGCTAAAACCTGAAACGGGAAAAACACATCAGCTACGTGTTGCACTTAAATCGTTAGGCAGTCCGGTAATGGGTGATAAACGCTATTCTGGCGCGTCTGCAAGTCGAGGTTATCTCCATGCCTATAAAGTGCGTTTTGACTTATTCGGCAAACGTTATGAAATAATAGATTCTTTATTTGAAGGCGAAGAGTTTGCTTTACAAAATATCACTTCTGTTGCGGATAGATACGAGTTAGCTGATCAAGATGATCGCTTATATTTATCTAGTCCAGAACAACTGCCTTGGCCAAAAGCTAGTTTCCTACTATCGTAATTTTGTATTTTAGTTATATAGATATAATTTATAATTCTTTTGAGTAATATGATAGGGCCTGTAGACTCGCCCTCTGTTTTATTCAAAACTCATAAATTTTAAGGTATTTCATGGATTGGCAAGGCTGGTTTTCTCTATTTCTAACCGCAGGTGCATTGATCGTCTTAGTGCTGACAAGAGTCGGTCCGCACTTTGTCATGATGGGGGTTTTAACTATTTTAAGCCTGTTCGGTATTTTAAATTCGCAAGAAGCATTAGTGGGCTTTAGTAATTCTGGTCTAATTACTGTGGCCGCCATGTTTGTTGTTGCTGCGGGGATTCATGCCTCCGGTGGGATTGATTTGCTCGTCAATAAAGTTTTGGGTATGCCAACCAATGCCCGCTCCGCCATTGCCAGGCTCTTTCCGCCGGTTGTCTTGTTGAGTGGCTTTTTAAATAACACACCGGTTGTCGCAACGATGATTCCTGCTATACATGCCTGGTCCCGAAAAATAAATATCGCACCCTCAAAGCTAATGATCCCGCTAAGCTATACAGCTATTTTGGGCGGAACGTTAACCATGATAGGCACCAGTACGAATTTGGTTGTCAATGGTCAATATCAAGAGCTAACCGGAACCGAAGGTTTTTCTTTGTTTTCAATTACGGCCGTGGGCCTGCCGGTGACCATTGCCGGTTTGTTATTTATCTGGTGTTTTTTACCAAAATGGCTACCCGATAGAAGCGATAAAAAGGCCTTTGCTAATTTAAGAGAATTTACCCTAGAAGTGGCCGTTGATGAGAATGGCCCCTTGGTTGGCAAAACGGTTGTGGAGGCCGGTCTTAGAAATCTAGATCGGGTTTATCTCGTCGAAATTGAACGTAATGGCACCATTATTACGGCAGCACCATCAGAAGAAAAACTATTTGGCGGGGATCGATTGGTATTCGCTGGTGATACAGAAGCTATTTCTGACTTATTGCGTATTCAAGGTATTATACCTTCCGCTGAAAATGAACATGGTGAAGCGCTGACCATTGACAGGGCAGAAAGACGACTTGTAGAAGCGGTTGTTTCTCCGCACTGTGATGCGGTAGGGCAGGCGATTAGAGATGCTCGTTTCAGAGATCGCTATGGTGCGGTTGTACTTGCTGTGGCGAGAGGCGGTGAACGAGTTCAAGGTAATCTGGGGAGTATTAAGCTTGAAGCGGGGGATACCTTATTGCTTGAGGCGCGTCCGGCATTTGTATCTCGTCAACGCTATAACAAAGATTTTCTGCTAATTAATGACTTGGATGCAGAAACACCTCGATATGAACGAGCTTATTTATCCTGGGCTATTTTAATCACGGTTGTTGCCGCGGCAGGTCTAGGTTTGACCTCTATGCTAAATGCCTCATTACTTGGTGCGGGCCTAATGATCATCACCAAGTGTTGCTCTATTAGTCAGGCAGAAAAAAGTTTGGATCTTACGGTCATTATAACAATAGCGGCATCTTTTGCCTTGGGTGTTGCTTTGCAAAAAACAGGCGCTGCTAGTTTTTTAGCTGAAAATATTATTGACCTTAGCGGTGGTACACCTTGGTTGATGCTGGTTTTAAGTTATTTAGCCGTTTCTTTAATGACAGAAACCATTACTAATAACGGTGCTGCTGTTTTGATGTTACCCATTGTCTTGGAAATGACAGAAAAGGCCTCGCTGAATAATGAACCTTTTGTTTTTGCCGTGATGATGGCAGCTTCAGCAAGTTTTGCTACACCTTTGGGTTATCAGACCAATTTAATGGTGTTTGGCCCTGGCGGTTATCATTTTTCTGACTTCGTGAAAGTGGGGGTGCCGATGAATTTGTTTATTGCTTTCGTCACCTTATCAGTGCTATTAATCGGCTGGCCTTTAGTTAAATAATTTTTGTGTGCAGCTACCATTATGTATACCATGCTCTAAGGTTTTTATTCGAGTTTTCTGACTATAAACTCAAGGAGTTAATAAATGGGCCTCAGCCCTCTTTTAGACAGCCAATCCGCTTTACTTGTGCTATTTCTGTTGTGCTTTCTTGTTGTTTTAATGTCAGCTTTTATTTGTTTTAGACTAGTGAATGGCTATAAAAATAAAGAACAACAGCGAAGTGAAAAACTCAAAGAAGTAGAGCTTCAATATAATGAAGTCTCTATGTATAAACGACATCTCCTAGAAAAAAATGAAAACCTTCAAAAAGAAATAATAGAATATAAAGGCTTAAATGAATCACTTACTATTAACTTACATCAGGCAGAGCGCTCGCGTGATGTGGCCTTAAGTGAAGTGCAGCAAGGCGAAAGAAGTATTCAAGAAAAGCGTCAGCAATTGGATATGCTTCAGTCAAAACATGAAGAAAAAATAGCACAATTTAATGCACTGAATACTGTCTACACACAATTAAAAACAGAGCTTGATGAACGCCAAAATAGCCACCAGAAGCAACTTTCTCAATTTGAAGAACAAAAGAAAGCGTTAAGCGAACAGTTCAAGCTGTTAGCCAGTGATATCTTGGATACCAAAACCAAAGCGCTTCAAGACACTAACCAGCATAACCTAGCCTCGGTTATGAATCCTTTTAAGGAGTCTATCGAAAGTTTCAAAAAGGAAGTGCAAGAAATACATCACCGTGAAACCACACAGCAAGGTGAGCTTCGAAAGGAACTAGAAACCTTAAAAGAGCTTAATCAAAAGATCACAACAGAAGCACACGAGCTTTCAACAGCCTTAAAAGGTCAGAAAAAACTCCAAGGAAATTGGGGTGAATTAGTGCTGGAAAATGTACTCGATCGATCTGGCCTGCAGTTAGGTAAAGACTATAAACGTGAAGTGTCTATTACTACAGAAGAGGGTAGGCAAAGGCCCGATGCTATTGTTTACCTGCCACAAAATAAACACCTTATCATTGATGCCAAAGTATCGCTTAATGCGTATACCCGTTATATAAATAGTGAAGATGAGGTCGTGCGTAAACAGGCCTTGGCAGAGCATGTTGCAGTTATGGGGCAAAGAATTAATGAGCTGGCAAATAGGGATTATTATAAGCTACCCGGTTTAAATTCACCCGAAATTGTCTTTATGTTTGTTCCTATTGAGTCGGCCTTTGTTGAAGCGCTTAAAGCTGATGACACACTATTTCAAAAAGCCATTGAAAATAATGTATTGGTTGCAACGCCAACTACTTTATTAACAAGTTTGAATATTGTCCGTCAGTTATGGCGTTATGAAGATCAGAATAAACATACTGTCGCCTTGGCGACGAAAGCGGAAACCGTATTTAAGAAACTCAACTCATTTTTGGTAAGTTTTGAAAATGTCAAAAAAGGCTTGGATAAAGCGAGTGAGGCTTATGTTAAAGCAGAAGGGCAGTTGGTTAGTGGTAAGGGCAATTTGCTTAAGCAGGTGGGTGAATTTAAAAATCTAGCCCCTGCGATTAAAGCTGAGTTACCTTCTTATTTTACAGAAAAAGCCGAGTTGGAAATTGATTATATCGCTGTTGAACAAGCGTCAGCCATAATGGAAAAAGAGGCAGGTTTAGATGATTAAGTCGCAGGCTTTTACGCTACTTACCGGGTCCGTGAGCTTGATTACAGTGAAAATATTACTGACTTAATTCCTGTATTCCTGTGTGTTAATAGCCAAGTTTGAGGTAAACTTAGCTAAATTTTCAGGTAGGTTTCCCTTATGCCCAAACATCTTTTAATGGTTGCCTTTGCCGGCGCCCTAGGTGCTGTTTGTAGATATGGTGTGGTTAATTATATTGGTGGTCGTTACTTTCCGTGGGGAACTATGACGGTCAATGTCTTAGGCTCAGCCCTTATGGGGGCGGCTTTTGTCATTATTATGGAAAAGGGTCTGGTGCCAGCCGATATGAAGCCGCTCGTGATGACCGGCTTCTTGGGTGCCTTTACAACCTACTCAGCATTTTCCTTAGAAGCTTGGCAGCTTCTGGATAGAGGCGAATGGGTCTCTGCCCTAGGCTATATTTTAGGTACCACCTTACTTTGTATCGTTGCTTTATTCATCGGCGTGTTGATGGCACGCTCATCTTTATAAACTTAGACATTAAGAATTTGAATTATGTTAGATCCTAAATTAGTTCGCGCACACACTGAAGAAATAGCCGAAAAACTCACCATCAAAAAGTATGTGTTTGATTTATCACTATTTTCTAGCTTAGAGGAAAAAAGGAAATCGCTTCAGGGTTTGACCGAAGAGCTTCAAAATGAACGTAATACCCGGTCAAAATCGATAGGTAAAGCGAAAGCGGCGGGTGAAGATATTGCACCGCTTATTGCTGAAATGGATGATATTGGCGCTAAATTAGAAGAAGCGAAAGTTGAATTCAAAGACATACAAGATCAATTAAATAATTTCTTTGCCAGTATGCCAAACCTTCCTGATGACGCAGTGCCTGAAGGTTTATCTGAAGATGATAATGTTGAAGTGCTTAAGTGGGGTGAGCCTAAAGCGTTCGACTTTGAGGTGAAAGACCATGTAGCGCTGGGTGACCAAGCGAAGTTAATGGACTTCGAGACAGCCAGTAAATTAACCGGTTCTCGATTTGTCGTATTGAGAAGGCAGTTCGCTAAACTTCATCGAGCACTTGCTCAATTTATGCTTGATACGCATGTTGAACAAAATGACTACGAAGAAATTTATCTCCCTTATATCGTTAATAGTGATTCATTATTTGGTACAGGTCAGTTACCCAAGTTCGAAGAAGATTTATTCAAGCTTTATGCTGATCGTGATTTTTACCTTATTCCAACAGCGGAAGTGCCTGCAACTAACATTGTTCGTGATGAAATTATCGACGCGAAAGATCTACCGATTAAGCTTGTGTGCCATACACCTTGTTTTAGAAGTGAAGCGGGCTCTTATGGTCGTGATGTTCGCGGTATGATTCGTCAACATCAATTTGATAAAGTAGAAATGGTTCAAATTGTTCGTCCTGAAAATTCTGAAGCCGCATTGGAAGAAATTACCGGTCATGCCGAAGGTATTTTACAACAGCTGGGGTTACCCTATCGAAAAGTCTTACTTTGTGGTGGAGATCTTGGTTTTTCAGCTACAAAAACCTATGACCTTGAAGTGTGGTTACCAGGGCAGAATGCGTATCGCGAGATTTCATCGTGCAGCAACACGCGTGACTTTCAGGCACGTAGAATGCAAGCTCGCTGGCGCTCTCCTGAAGAGAAAAAACCACAGCTGGTGCATACTTTAAATGGTTCTGGTTTGGCGGTGGGCCGTACTATGATTGCTGTGATGGAAAACTACCAGCAAGCTGATGGCTCTATTAAAGTACCTGACGTGCTCATCCCTTATATGGGCGGGCTTGAAGCAATTACCAATCAGGCTTAATATGGAATTTCTTCCGTTATTTTTTGACTTAAAACAAAGTAATGCGCTTGTTTTTGGTGATACGTCAGCTGCTGCTCGCAAGATTGAAGTGTTGCTCAGGGCTAAGTGCCATTGTTACTCTGTCGCCCCCTGCATTAATGAGCCAGGACTTGTTGCCCTTCAAGATAACGTGCTATTTACCCATGTTGTTTCGGATAATCATGAATTATGGGGTAGCGCTCAATTGATCGTTGCGGCAACAGGAAGTGCCACATTAGACGAACAAATTTCTAAAAATGCTAAGAAAAGAAAATTGCCGGTTAATGTTGTCAATCGAGCAGATCTAAGTAGTTTCATTTTTCCGTCTATTATTGATCGTTCTCCGCTGATAGCCGCTGTGTCCAGTAGTGGTGAATTACCTATATTAACGCGCTTGATGAGAAGCCGTTTAGAGTCATCCATTCCTCATGCATTTGGTCGTCTGGCCAGCATCGCTTCTGAATATCGTGATCAAGTTAAAAGCGCTTTAAAAGGGATTAATGCTAGAAGGCGTTTTTGGGAAAGGCATCTTGAGGGTCCATTTGCAGACTTAGTTTATTCTGGTCAAGAGCAACAAGCAGAAAATGTACTAAAAGCTGCTATTGCCAGTCTCGATTCAGGTGAATTAACAAATGACGGTGAAGTGTATTTAGTGGGTGCGGGGCCGGGTGATCCTGATCTTTTAACCTTTAAAGCACTTCGTTTGATTAGGCAGGCCGATATTGTTCTGTACGATCGTCTGGTTTCTGAACCGATTCTAAAGTTAGTCAGGCAAGATGCAGAATTAATTAATGTTGGTAAAGAGCGTTCTAATCATTTAGTTCCTCAAGAGTCTATCAATGACTTACTTGTGCGTCATGCCAAAGAGGGTAAGCGTATATTGCGCTTGAAGGGGGGCGATCCGTTTATATTTGGTCGTGGTGGAGAAGAAATTGAATGTTTGGCAGAACAAGGCATTAACTTTCAGGTGGTGCCTGGTATTACCGCTGCTTCTGGTTGTTCCGCGTATTCAGGTATTCCACTAACTCATCGAGACTATTCTCAGTCTGTCCGCTTTATAACCGGGCATTTAAAAAATAATACTTGTGACTTACCGTGGTCTGAATTTGTTCAAGCTAAGCAGACATTGGTTTTTTATATGGGTTTAACAGGGTTGCCTGTAATTACTCAATCATTGATGCGTTATGGTATGCCCAAGACAAGTCATATTGCGTTGATTTCAAAGGGAACCACTCGAGATCAGCGAGTTGTAGTCGGGACGCTGGAATCTATTGTTAGTTTGGTTGAGGTGGCGAAGTTAGCAGCACCCAGCCTCATTATTGTTGGTGAAGTTGTTAAGTTAAGAGGCAAATTAAACTGGAAGGAAGAGACTTAAATTTTTCAGGATTGGCTTGATGTATAAGGTTAGGGCAGACGCACAGGTCCACCCTGGTTTTTATGCCTGCATCAACTTATCGATTAGGCAAAACATCTTTTAATTTATCATGCATGTCACGAATGGATTTTTCGGTTGTTTCCCAATCAATGCACGCGTCAGTCACAGATACGCCATATTTCAGCTGAGACAAATCAGCGGGAATCGATTGATTACCAAAGTTCAAGTTACTTTCAACCATTAAACCAACAATTGATTTATTTCCGTCCAATATCTGGTTAGAAACATCATGCATTACCAAAGGCTGGAGATTAGCATCTTTATTTGAGTTTGCATGACTGCAATCGATCATAATATTTTTCTTCAAACCGGATTTTTCAAGTTCCTGTTCGCATAAAGCAACGTTAACAGAGTCATAGTTTGGTTTACCGCCACCACCACGTAGAACAACGTGAGAATAAGGGTTGCCTTTAGTTCGAATAATAGACACTTGGCCTTCTCGGCTAATGCCTAAAAAACTGTGTGGGTGAGATACAGAATTTAAAGCATTCATCGCCACGCCTAGACCGCCATCGGTACCATTTTTAAAACCAATCGCAACAGACAGGCCGCTACTCATTTCTCGGTGTGTTTGAGATTCAGTGGTGCGAGCACCAATTGCAGACCATGAAATGGTATCTTGAATATACTGTGGCGATATAGGATCGAGTGCTTCTGTGGCTGTTGGTAAACCTATTTCAGAGATATCAATTAATAACTGACGACCAATGTGTAAACCTTGCTGGATGTCGAAAGAATCATCCAAGTGTGGGTCATTAATCAGGCCTTTCCAGCCAACCGTGGTACGTGGTTTTTCAAAATAAACACGCATAACCAAATAAATGGTATCGCTTACTTCATCGGCAAGTGCTTTTAGTTTTAAAGCATATTCTTTAGCGGCTTTAACATCATGAATAGAGCAAGGGCCAATAACGACAAATAAGCGATGGTCTTTTCTATCGAGAATGTTATTAATGGTTGCACGACCTTCCGTAACCGTTTTAACAGCTGCTTCCGTTAATGGAATGTCTGTTTTCAATTGTTCTGGTGTAATCAGAAGTTCTTGCGAAGCAATATTCACATTATCTAATTTTTGAGTCATTGTATTCTCTACTTAATACTGATTAAAACGATGAGGTACTTTTAAAAGTTTATTTTATAAAATTAAGGCTATGTTGCTGTATTCGTTGCCGTATTGCAATGACTCAGCGCAAGTTACAAAGAATTTTTACTCAGAAGCCTATTTAAGCATCTATACTGTTAAAAAGATGAATCACACGCTTTAAAATAATGACGTTATTTATTTTATCTCTTTTTATTTTCACTTTCACTTTCACTTTCACTTTCTAAGGAAGTTTGTAGTTACCATGAGCAAGCATAAATGGGATGCTTCCTTGCTGCGTTTAGTTATTCAGCATTTACGAGTTCCAGAACTTTTTTATCCAGTCGAACTAGGCTCTGTCGATGCGTTAGTTGAGCGGGAAAATCAAGCCAAAACGATTTTAGATAGTTGTAAATTTGAGTGTGTTAAACATGAAGAAACCCTTCTTAAACAATTGCATAACTTATTCGAGGGGAAAGGTGCATTTACCCAAGCGAATAACCTGGCATTTTTGTTAGATCGCGTATTCGATGTCTGGTTAAGAAAAAATGACTTACCTGAGCAATTGGAGCAACGGTTTGGTAAGTGGCGCTTTGTTTTTTATAAGATATTTATTTTTACCTATTGTGCAAATATTGACCGGGGTGAGTTTAAAAATAAAGAAAAAGCCTTAGCGCAATTCATTGATTTTTTAGAGTCAATTTCAAGCTATTCAATGTGCTGGAACCCATTGCCGAAGCGATCCCAATCTTTATTGCTGGATCAGTTAATAAGCGTAGAATCTAAGTTAGATGAAGCTCAGGATTTTGATGAATTATTAGTTGAAGAATGTTCTCAGTCTTGGTTTAGTTATCTCGAAAATCAAAACGGTAAAGTTGAAAAAATCACAAAACGCTTGATTGCCTCAGAATCCAAGAAAAATAAAACCCAATATAGTGTGTGGCTCGCCTATCATTACCTTAATGTGCTGTTCAAAAAAAGAACATTGCCTCAGGTTTTACAAGATTTTATACAAGAGCATTGGGTGCTTGTTGTTGCTAAAAATATTGAAAATTCATTACCTGAAGATATAGCCACAAAAGATGCCATTATCATTAGCAATTTTAACGAGTCCTTAGATATATTATGCAAGAATATTGTCCGTGTTTTTTGCCATAAAGGAGAAAGCGGGTTTCAATTAGCCGACCAAATAATAGATGATCTACAGAAAATGAGTAAGGAGACTGTGATCCCTGGCAATGTCTTTTCGTCGGAAAGCTATTCGAGTCAGTCTGCCTTTTTTTCAGAAGAGGCTGCCTGGGAAGCGCTTTCAGAGGCCTTGGTTTCGCTTCTTCAGGGGCAAGATGCTGAAGCTGTGCAGACTTATAAATTGATACCGATTCCCGATCATCTTCAACACACTTATGGTGGTATAGAGCAGTTCAAAGAGCCAGGTTTCGTGTTTGACGATTTGAATCTTGGCTTACATGACTGGTTTGTTTTAAAGGGTGATGGGGAGCTCACTAATATCAAATTGAGTGCTCATTTTAAGCAATCCCAGCAGTTACTTTTTAGTAACTACTTAGGTATGAAATGTGCTCAATTTAGTTATAGTGAGTTTCAGGAAAAACTAAACTCTGGTGAGTTAACTAGAAAAGAAAAAGTGACGGCTTTTTCCAGTGTCTTTCAGCAAGCAGTGAAGGGTTTGTCTAAAATTGCCGATAACCAGAAGAAAACACGTTTGATTGCAGCTGAAAAAGCAAAAGCAGAAGCTGAGCGCTTACTGGAAGATAGACGAAAAGCAGACGAGTTATCTAATCAGCGTGCTGAAGAAATTGCCCAAAGAACTCAGCAGTTAATGGCAAAAAGAGCAGATAAACAAAGGCTAGAGAAAGAAAATGTTACCTTAGAGTTAGTTCGGGCTTTTAAGTTGGGTGCCTGGATAGCGATTCATACAGGGGGTGAGGCTCAACGCTTTAAGTTAGTCGTTAAATTAGCAGCAACCGGGAAGTATGTCTTTGTTGATCGGCTTGGTGTGAAGAAGTTAGAATTTCTTGAAGCTGACTTAATGAAAGCGGTTCAAGCAGAGGAGGTAGAAGTTCTGAGTGATGGTGCTGAATTTGAAGATAGCTTACAAAGAGTTGTAAGCAGGTTAAGAATGTCTAAATAAGCATGAGTTATAAAGTAGAGATACGAGCATGACTGACAGTGAATATAAAAAATATTTCAATGTGGATGAAAAGAGAGAAGAGGCGCGACTGAATGTAGCCGCCAGTATCTATATTGAAACGGTTTCTAAAGAACCAGGTTCTTCACAAGATGCACAAGTTGTTGAGTGTGAGTGTGTCGATTTGTCAGCAAATGGTATACAAGTTCTGGTTCCTGAACCTTTAAAACAAGGCGCCATACATACTTTAATCATTGATATTGAAAAAGACGCAAAAAATTATAGGCTAACAGCTGAAGTCAAATGGGTGAAACCCTATAAGTCAGATTTTCTAACAGGCTTGATGCTCTATGATTCTGAAGGAACGGAGATCATTGATTGGAAATTTATGATGTCCAAGTTTCTTAATTAGTCGATAGTTTCTTAAACTAGTACTGAGTAAATAAGTACTAGTTGTTTCTTCATCAAACTCTTAGTGGTGTGGGCGTGGTGGATCTAATAATTCGACTTCTTCAGGTTCATTATCGCCGGGTGAATTTCCGAATAGGGTATCTTGATCAAACTCGCCTGCCGCATCTTGGATAGAGAAACCACCTTCTGGGCCTAGAGTATTTAAAGACGGCAGGGGTTCATCATTAATAAATGCCATCGCATCACCTGCTGAAATAGTAGCACCTTCTTCCATTAAGGCATGGCCATATGACGGGTAGGTAGCTAAAGTGGCATTGCCTAATTCTTTTTTCCAGCGTTCTGCGTGTGCAAAATTTCCCCAAGTATCAGATTCTCCCCACATAACAAGTGTCGGGATGCTAATATCATCAAGCTCTAATAACATACCTTGTTCCATTAATGTTCTGACCATATCCAATTGAATGACATTACTGTGATGAGCGCCTTCACTTTGAGAAAGGTGCATAAAACGTTGCCGGGTAGATGGTGTTATTTTGTCAGGCTCGCCGTAGAAATGCTCAAGTATGCTCGACGCGACAGTTGAAGGTTGGACATAACGATTAAATACATTCATACCTGGAACCGTGACATAGTTTAATATCCAAGGAACTTCTTGTTGAAAGCCCATAGGGGTAATCAGTATTAGTTTATCCAGCTTTTCAGGGTGTTGATGGGCAGCATATTGAGCCGCCAGATAGCCGCTATAAGAGCTTCCTACCAGCGTGAATTTGCGAATATTCAAATCTTCAATGAAATACTCAAGGGTGTGTGAAAGATAATTACTGCTCAGGTTCTCTGCACAGGTTTCTTCAGGCTCAGAAATACAATGTGGTGCGCTAGTGAGCCCTGAGCCAGGTAAATCTAATGCGATTACTCTAAAGTTCTGGCTTAGGGTGTCAATCCAGTCATTCCAAACATGCATTGAACTCATTTCACCATGCACAAGCACCACAACAGGGCCTTCACCAACATCGCGATAATGAATCATAGTATCGAAATCATTTTTAACCCATTTCGAATCAGGGAAGCTATATTTGCTGCGAATGTACCAGTCGGGCAGCTCGGAAAAGCCTAAAAAGCTAAATAAAGAGGTCGATGTTTTTGAGGCATTTTTCATGTTTGCACAGCCACTGATAGAAAGTGCTAGAAAAACAGCTATTAGAGGCAAAGTAGAATTTAGGAAAACTTGAAGACGCTTCACTTTATGTATCCATCATATGAATTTAACGCCGTGCAGATTCTGCAAAAGGAACCAACATAAACGGGTAGCCAAGAGTAACAGTTTGTGAGTGAATGTTTCAGTGACACAGTGCTTAAAACCGAATGTGAATAGCGTGATACGGTGAGAAATTCGTATTTTCACCTTTGCTGTCATTAATCTTTATCCAGCGGCCCCATGCCTGTGGTATTAAAACCACCATCAACGAAGAGTATTTCACCACTAATGCCGCTTGCTAAATCAGAACACATAAAGGCAGCCGCATTGCCCACTTCATCAATAGTGACATTACGTCTTAACGGTGTTTGCTTTTCGTTTTCTGAAAGCATTTTTCTAAAACTCTTAATGCCAGAGGCGGCTAAGGTTCGGATAGGGCCAGCAGAAATAGCATTGACTCTGGTGCCCTCAGGGCCAAGGCTGGCAGCCATATATTTAACATTGGCTTCTAAGCTGGCTTTTGCTAAACCCATGACATTATAATTTGGAAGTGTACGCTCAGCCCCTAAATAGGTCAGCGTCAATAAAGAAGCATTCCGACCTTGCATCAGTTTTCTAGACGCTTTTGCCAGCGCAACAAAACTATAAGAGCTGATGTCGTGTGCAATTTTGAAGCCGTCACGTGTTGTAATATCCACGTAGTCACCATTTAGTTCATGGGCTGGCGCATAACCAACTGAATGAACAATAACATCTATACCATCCCAAACTTTGGCGATCTCTTCAAATACGGCTTCTATTTCAGCATCGTTAGCGACGTCACAAGGCAGAATTATTTTACTATTCCATTGTTCACCAAAGGTTTCTACACGTTTTTTGAGTTTTTCATTCTGATAAGTGAGTGCTATTTCAGCACCTTCGCGGTGCATAGCATTGGCGATACCTGTCGCGATAGAAAGTTTACTGGCGATGCCGACAATTAGAACTTTTTTACCTGCTAGAAATCCCATAATGTAGTCTCTATATTTTTTAGTGGAGGCTTAATGTTGATGACAAATCGAAGAGAAATATAACACGACAGTCTCTTCGTTTATGAGTAAAAATAAGCCGCGTCTAATAAGTTTTTGGTATAACTCTCTTGTGGTGCGTTAAATATTACATCACATGAGTTTTGCTCAATAATTTGGCCTTGCTTCATTACCATTACTTTATGGCTGAGCGCTTTGACAACGGCTAAATCGTGGCTAATAAAGATATAAGCAATGCCATACTTAGCTTGGATGTTTCTCAATAAATCAACTACCTGTGCTTGAACGGTTCTATCCAGCGCAGAAGTGGGCTCATCCAGAATGATTAACTTGGGTTTTAATACTAAGGCTCTGGCAATGGCGATACGTTGTCTTTGTCCACCTGAAAACTCATGTGGAAAACGATGACGGGTATCTGCATCTAATCCGACTTCTTCTAAAGCCTCGATAATAATTTTTTCTCTGCCAGTTTTATCCGAAATATGATGGATTAATAAACCTTCTTCAATGATTTGAAAGATAGACATTCGTGGACTCAAGCTACCATAAGGATCTTGAAAAACAATCTGCATATCTCGGCGGAAGGGCCTAAAGTCAGCTTGATTTAGCCCTTGGATTTCTTTGCCTTCGAATATAATTGTGCCTGTCGAAGGTAAGAGTTTGAGTAAGGCTAAGCCAAAGGTGGTTTTCCCTGAACCACTTTCACCAACAATACCTAAGGTTTCGCCAGCTTTTAATTGGATTGAAATATTATTTGCGGCTTTTAAATAATCAGTTGTTTTACCCCAGAAGCTTGTTTTCATGGGGAACCAAACGTTGATCTTATCGCTGGATAAGATAACAGGGCTGTTTTCTGGAATAGGAAGAGCGCTGCCTTTTGGGTCAGAATGAATAAGTTTTTCGGTGTAGGCTTCTTTAGGTGAGTCAAAAATATCAGACGTAAAACCGCTTTCAATTACTTTTCCATGATGCATAACGGCAACTGAATCCGCGTAATGCTTCACAATGTTGAGGTCATGAGAAATGAGGATGACAGACATACCAAGCTTCTTCTGAAGCGATTTGATTAATTCTAATACTTGTTTTTGAACTGTCACATCTAATGCTGTCGTTGGTTCATCTGCAATTAACACGTCTGGCTCATTGGCTAAAGCCATGGCGATCATCACGCGTTGTTTTTGGCCGCCAGATAATTGATGCGGGTAGGCATTTAAACGCTCTTCAGGGTTTGGAATGCCCACCAAATTCAATAAATCAATCACTTTGTTTTTAATCGTTAAAGGCGTTTTTTTACTTTTCTTTTTACCAGACTCTAAGTCTATTGCAGCAAGGGCAAGCTGTTTATTGTGCAGAAGAATCGATTCACCAATCTGCTTTTCAATAGTGTGCAGCGGGTTCAGCGAGGTCATTGGTTCTTGAAAAATCATGCCGATTTTAGCACCGCGAATAGCACGCATTTGTGCATCGTTGATACTGAGTAAATCTTTTCCATTAAATAGGATTTCACCTGTTGGGTAAGACACTTTTTGTGTAGGATGCAAAGCTAAAATAGCGTGAGCAGTCACAGATTTTCCTGAACCGCTTTCACCGACAATAGCGAGTGTTTCGCCTTTATAAAGGTTCAGAGAAACAGCTCTAACGGCTTCAATGATTTTCTCGCCTTGTGAAAAACAAACGGACAGGTTTTTTATCTGAATTTGAATATCTTTTTCCATTTCCTGATTCGCTTCCGTTAATGTGTTTTCAGTAGCCGTTTCTTCACTCATTGCGTGTTTAGGCATCAGGCTTTCCTCGGATCAAAAGCATCGCGGACCGCTTCGCCAATAAATACCAATAAAGACAGCATAACGGCTAAGACAATAAAAGCTGACGCGCCCAGCCAAGGGGCATGCAAGTTGGTTTTACCCTGAGCAATTAATTCACCCAAAGAGGGTGAACCTGGCGGCAAACCAAACCCTAAAAAGTCTAAAGAGGTGAGTGTGGTAATTGAGCCGGTTAGAATAAACGGCATAAATGTAAGCGTAGCAACCATGGCATTAGGCAGCATATGCGTAAACATAATGCCTTTATTATCAAGTCCTAACGCTCTTGCAGCGCGCACATATTCTAAATTACGTGCTCTTAAAAACTCTGCTCTAACCACATCGACTAAACCCATCCAGCTAAACATCAGCATGATGCCTAATAACCACCAAAAATTGGGAGTGATAAAGCTGGTCATAATAATGAGCAAAAATAGAACCGGTAAGCCAGACCAAATTTCGATAAAGCGCTGCCCGAATAAATCGATTTTACCACCATAAAAACCCTGAATCGCGCCCACGATAACGCCAACAATAGAGCTGAATATGGTCAACGCTAAACCGAATAAAACCGATATGCGAAAACCATAAATAAGCCGTGACACCACATCACGAGCCTGGTCATCGGTGCCTAGCCAATTTTCTTCAGAAGGGGGCGCGGGTGCAGGTACGTCAAGGTTGTAATTAATGGTGTCATAGCTATAACGAATCAAAGGCCACAGCATCCAGCCTTTGTTGTTGATCAGTTCTGCAACGTATTCATCACGATAATCTGCTTCTGTTAGAAAGTCGCCACCGAAGGTTGTTTCTGAATAAATATTGAAAATAGGGAAGTAGAGCTGTTCATCATAAGAAACAATGACTGGTTTATCGTTAGCAATCATTTCGGCAAATAATGTCCCTGCAAACAAAATACTAAATAGGATTAAGGAATAAAATCCGCGTTTATTTTTTCGAAAATTAATCCAGCGACGCTGATTTAAGGGTGTCCAACTTGATGGCGTAAATATATACATTATTGTTCCCTACTCGAAAAATCGATACGAGGGTCAATAAAGACATACGTTAGGTCGCTGATCAGTTTTAACAATAAACCCATTAAGGTGAAGACATACAGAGTTCCAAACATAACCGGGTAGTCCCGATTTAACACTGCTTCAAAGCCTAAAAGACCTAAGCCATCCAAAGAAAATATCACTTCTATTAACATCGAACCGGTAAAGAATATGCCAATGAGTGCGCTAGGCATGCCAGCAATCACAATTAACATGGCATTACGAAAAACGTGCCCGTACAGAATGCTACGATCAGTTAGACCTTTCGCTCTCGCAGTAATCACATATTGCTTATTAATTTCATCCAAAAAAGAATTTTTAGTGAGCATGGTTAATGTTGCAAAGCCGCCAATAACAATAGCAGTAACCGGCAATACTAAATGCCAAGCATAATCAAGAATCTGCTCTGTGAATGTCATGGTATCGAAATCGGGAGAGGTAAGGCCACGCAAAGGAAACCAGTCCCAGTAACTGCCGCCTGCAAACAATACAATTAAAATCACACCAAAGAGAAAGCCAGGAATGGCATAACCAATAATGATGACACTGCTTGTCCATAAATCAAACTGAGAGCCATCTTTAATGGCTTTTTTAATCCCTAAAGGAATAGAGATAAGGTAGATGATGAGTGTTGACCATAAACCTAAGGAAATCGAAACAGGCATTTTTTCCAGCACTAAATCTGTCACGCTTTTATCTCGGAAAAAACTTTCGCCAAAATCGAAAACGGCATAGTTTTTTATCATAATAAAGAAACGTTCATAAGCAGGTTTATCAAAGCCATAAAGCTTTTCTATTCTTGTGACTAATTCGGGGTCTAGGCCCTGGGCACCTCGATATTTGGAATCGCTACTCGAAGAGCTAATAGAAGAGCTATTATTAGATGAAACTTCAGCGCCGCCACCTAAACGTGCCTGGACATCTGAATCCATGCCCTGAATTTGAGCTAACATACGTTCAACCGGGCCACCAGGAGCAGCTTGAACAATGATAAAATTTAACAGCATGATCCCCAGAAGTGTGGGGATCATTAATAACAAACGTCTTAGAATGTAGGCGCTCATGGTTGTTTGAACCACCAGGTATCAATCGATACGCCAGATTTAGGGGAGACCTCGGGGTGGGCGAGTTTATTGGAGTAGGCAATGCGTTCAACGGGATTAAACCAATTAGGAATCACGTAATGGCCAGCAAGTAACACTCTGTCTAAAACATGGGTGCGCGTAATCAGCGATTGTCTGTCGGGTGCGCTAATGACCAATTCAATTAACTGATCGATAGCGGGTGATGAAATACCCGCTAAATTACGAGAACCTTCAACATTCGCTTTGCTTGAATGCCAAAACTCTCTTTGTTCATTACCAGGTGAATTTGACTGCCCGATGCCACCCACCATAATATCAAAGTCAAAAGAACGACGGCGGTTAATATATTGAGTGGTATCCACCACACGAATTTGTGCTTTTATACCAAGTTTTTCAAGATTTTTAATGAAAGGCTGAACGATACGTTCGAAGTCTTTTTGATATAACAAAAATTCAAAGGTGAATGCTTGTTTAGTTTTTTTATTCACCAGTTGATTATTCTCGACAACCCAGCCGGCCTCTTTTAATAGTTTACTTGCTGTGCGTAAATTTTTGCGAATAGAGCCAGGCGCCTTAGTGTTTGGTGAGCGGAACTCGTTTGTAAAAACGCTGTCAGGGATTTGGCCTTTAAGTGGAGTTAATATTTCCAATTCTTCTTTAGAAGGCAAGCCTCTTGAGGCCAATTCAGAGTTTTCGAAATAACTTTGGTTTCTTGCATATTGGCCGTTAAACAAGTTGTCGTTAGTCCATTCGAAATCAAATGCATAGCTGAGTGCCTCGCGGACACGGGCATCTTTAAATAACTCTCTGCGTGTATTCATGATAAACGCTTGCATGCCAGCGGGTTGCTCATGGGTTATTTCTTCTTTTATCAATTCACCAGAGTCAAATTTTTGGCCAGTATAAGAGTTTGCCCAGTTTCTCGCCGTGCGTTCTGTACGGAAGTCATACTCACCGGCTTTAAAGGCCTCCAGTGCGACGGTGTTGTCTTTGTAATATTCATATACAATTTTATCGAAATTATATCGGCCTTTATTGACAGGTAAATCTTTTGCCCAATAATTGTCATCACGTTTTAAGGTGACGGTTCTACCGGGGTCTACGCTTTCAATAATATAAGGGCCATTTCCGACAGGAATATCTAATGAAGATTTACCAAAGTCATGTTTTGTCCAATAGGCTTTTGAGAAAATAGGAATTTGACCTAAGATTAAAGGTAGCTCTTTGTTTTGGTTATTTTTGAAGATGAATTGAATGGTGAGTGGATCAGTGATTTTTATCGAGGCAACATCTGCATAATAGGCACTAAAAAATGGGCTTGCTTGCTCATGTGTTGTTAAGGTTTTGAAACTAAACTCGACATCTTCTGCACGTATTGGGTTACCATCACTGAAGCTTGCTTTAGGGTTTATGTAAAAGGTAACCGATGAGCGATCTGCTGGCATATGAACTTTTTCTGCAATTAAGCCATATTCACTAAATGCTTCATCTAAAGCGTGTTCCGTTAAAGTTTGGTAGAGATAAGCAACGCCAGCCGCAGGTACACCTTTAATAATGTAAGGGTTAAAACTGTCAAAATTGTCACCGACAACGGCAAGTTTTAAGGTTCCGCCTTTAGGTGCAGTAGGGTTGGTGTATTCAAAGTGTGTAAAGTCAGGAGCGTATTTAAGTTCACCATGCATCGCGAAGCCATGTTGGATTTTCGTTGGTTCTGAGGCGGTAGCAGAGAGTGAAAAAAAGCTAAGTAGACAAAACGAGCGGACAAAAATTTTAAATGCAGTCATAAAATTCAAATTATTGTTAGGAATGAAGAAAAAATATCGTAAAGCTTAATGATAGAAGCGTCTAGAGGTTTAGCTAAGATTAAATTTACAAATAATTAAAATTAGAGGTAGTTCTTTATTTTATTTCAATTCAGTTTTCTTTTTGCCACACCGTTTACACTGATAGCTAGTGACTAATTGGCCTTGTTTAACATCAAATTGCGAATTGCTAACAAGCTCCCATTTATGAAAACCATTTTTGCATAAGGTTTTACCTTTATGTTTTTCTTGAAGAGATGGTTTTTTGAAAGGGATGACATTAGACATAAGCGTTTCCGATAGGTGTAAAAACAGCTATTATCGCTAACAACTAATATTACAGGTTAATCTTTTTCATGCTACCAAGTCGTACTCGTGGCCGCTATTTCATTTTCATTTTATTCAGTCTGCTTGTGCATTTTACTGTCATTGTGGCTGTATTTTGGAGCTTGTCTGATGAAAAAAAGCAAGTAAAGAAAGATAAAACCGTTACCGTACAGCTTAAGCAAAAAGAAGAACCAAAAAAAGAAATATTAAAGAAAGAAGAACTAAAAAAGGCAGAAGCCAAGAAAGCACAGGCTAAGAAAGCAGAAGCCAAGAAAGCAGAAGCCAAGAAAGCAGAAGCCAAGAAAGCA